>JAUZQP010000211.1 GCA_030950965.1 Mariprofundaceae bacterium | reverse complement strand
CGCAAAGCAGAACTGACTACCTGGTCGGCGATATTGCCCGAAGCTTCCACCTCGCTGCCGACACCATGATGGCTACGGCCTGTTAAACCATCCACCTGAATAATGTTAATGCCATCAATCTGCTCTGCCGACCATTGATTTGCGCTTCATTCAACGCCAGTTTACCCGCAGCATCGACGCGCATACGGTCATGGGTCATCAAGGCTTGTTGATTGGCACGGCGTACTTCCTGCCGCAAGGTGTTGATGCTCACAGGACTGACGGCGACCGTAATCAATATAGCTGAAACTTGCATAAACACCGCCCTTTCTTTATCGCAGACGTGGGTCAAACAGATCGCGCAGCCCTTCACCCAATAGATTGTAGCCTAATACGGTGATGAGGATGGCAATCCCTGGGTAAAATGACAACCACCATGCAATTTGAATATTCTCTTTACCATCGGTTAAAATATTACACCACGATTGGTCGGGTGGCTGTACCCCCAAGCCCAAAAATGTACGACCCGACTCAATCAACACCGCACCAGCTACGCCCAACACGGCAGACACCAATCCAGGTCCCATCGCATTGGGCAGCATATACGCGGCCATGATCCGCAAGGGCGAAACGCCCAGTGCTTGCGCCGCTAATACATACTCCCGTTGCTTCAAGCTAAGGAACTCGGCACGCACCAAGCGCGCCACCCCCATCCATGAGGTTAAGCCAATGACGATCATGATGTTCCAGATAGATGGTTCGAGGAATGCAATCACCGCCAAAATAAGGAAGAACGTAGGGAAGCACAGCACCATATCCGTCGTGCGCATCAAGGTAGCATCGATGCGTCCGCCATAAAAGCCTGCGATGGCTCCGAGGAAAATACCGATCATCATACTGATGCCGACAGCCACCAAACCGACCGATAACGATACTCGCGCACCATACAGCAGGCGAGAAAATACATCGCGGCCTAAGGTATCCGTACCGCACCAATGTTGTGCCGAAGGGGCTAATAGAATCTGGCGCACATCCTCGTCCGTAGGGTTATACGGTGCCAGCCACGGCGCTGCTATGGCTAACACCACCACGCTGAACACAATGATTAAGCCAACGGTAAATAGGGGATATTCGCGTAGTTGTTTCATTCGCTTGCTCCGACGCGAGTGCGTGGGTCAGCCCATGCATAGGCAATATCTGCCAGCAAATTACCTAACAGGGTTAATACTGCACCGATCACCGTAATGCCCATGACCATCGGGTAATCCCGTGCTAAAATGGACTCATAAAACAGCCGCCCCATGCCAGGTAAAGAGAATAAATACTCAACAATCACGGAGCCGCCAATGAGCCCAGGAATCGACAAACCCAGCAAGGTAATAATCGGCAGTATGGCGTTTTTGAGTGCTAAGCGGTAATGAATCGCCGTATCACCATAACCCATAGCGCGAGCCGTGATGATGTAATCGGCGCGAATAACCTCCAGCATGCCACTACGCATAAAGCGGCTCATGCCAGCGACACCACCCACGGCAGAAACCAGTACAGGTAGCGCCAAATGCTGTAAAAAATCCCAATACTGCTGCCATAAACCCATCTCTTCCCAACCATAATCATGGACCCCCGAAATCGGCAGCCAGCCTAGGTTCACACCTAAGCCCATCATCAACAACAGCCCCAGCCAAAACGAAGGAATGGCAAAGCCAATAAACACCAGTATCGTCATACCTCGATCCCACCAACCATCTCGATGCACCGCCGAAAGCACACCAATGGGTATAGCCAGCACAATAATAAACAGCATCGCGAGTATGTTTACCCACAAAGTGATGGGCAGACGTTCGATGATTTTGTCCAGTACAGGTCGGCTATCACCTGAGAATGAATGACCAAAATCAAGCACTGCCATACGTTGTAACCAATCCCAGTATTGTGCATACAAAGGCTGATCCAAACCGTAATAACTGCGTAAACGTTCGATGTCCTGTGCCGAGACTTTGGGGTTGAATTGCTGACCGACGACCGAGGGTTCACCTGGTGCAAGGTGCATCATGGCAAAGGAAATCACGGTGATGCCCAGTAGCAAGGGGAGCATTGCCAGCATACGACGAAATACATAATGTAACATGGCGACACGCTAAAGAGCCCCCCTCAATAGTAAACACGCAGCCGTTACGCGGTCTGTTGGTGCCTTGGTATGGTGTTTGTCGTGACTTGAGGTTACCGTTTGCCCATGATTCAAAATAAAACGAGCGGAGGTAGCATGCGCCAGTTTGATAAAAAAACATACAAGGCTGGATTAGCTGGACTACTGGCGATTGCTGTTGGTTTGCTGTACTGGCCATTTGAGGCGTTGATTCATTATATCTTTTTTGATGCATCAAGCTTCCTTACGGCACTGCTTCAGCCAACGCCTAACGAAGCATGGATGCGCGGTTTAGTGGTGGTGCTATTTGTCTTTTTTGGTCTGTTTATTTACCGTTTAGAGCTGCGTCAACGCGATTACATCAGCGAATTAGAAATGCTCAAAGAGGGGTTGGAACACGCTGGCGAAGGTGTAATTATTACCGATGGTCATGGCGTGATTGAGTACGTTAACCAAGCCTTTATTCATACCACGGGTTTTAGTGAAGCTGAGGTGATCGGCAACAATCCCAGTATATTGCAATCGGGCAAACAAGATGCTTCCTTTTACCATGCTATGTGGCAAACGATTCAACAGCAGGGTGAGTGGTGTGGGCGTATTTGGAATCGCCGCACGAATGGTGAAATTTACCCCGAACAATTACATATTTGTGCCGTGTATGGTGAAGATGGTGCGATCCGCCATCATGTGGGTATCTTTTTCGATCTTACCGAACAACTTCGTTTAGAAGAACAGCTTCGGGAATCGCAAAAACTAGAAGCGATCGGCACGCTGGTGGGCGGCATTGCACATGACTTTAATAACATACTTACTACGATGACGGGAAATCTTTTTTTGGTTAAAATGGAGTTAAAAGATAGCGGTATTTCCCATGCTACAGAGCTGCAGGAAAAGTTAGACTTGATTGAAAATGAGGGCTTTCGCGCTGCCTCCATGATTCAACATTTATTGGCATTTGCACGCAAGGGTGTGGTGCAATTACAGCCGTTTGATTTGGTGCCAAGCATCCAAGGCATTATTGACTTGACGCGACCATCCATTCACCGCTCCATTGTGATTGAGCGAACCATTGATGATGATGTATTGCAGGTCTTTGGAGACAGTCGTCAGCTAGAAGAAGTCGTCATTAACCTCCTCAATAATGCTGCGGATGCACTCAAAGCCCACGACTCCCCGCATATTGGTGTCACATTGACACGCTGTGATTGCCCCGATGGAGTGGCAGGGAAACAGATGCTCTCGGCATGTGCAAAGCTTTGTGTTGCAGATAATGGCGATGGGATTGAAGAAGCCGATATCGAACGTATTTTTGAACCCTTTTTTACCACTAAAGATGTCGGAGAAGGAACGGGACTGGGCTTGGCCATGGTCTATGGTGCTGTTCAAATCCATAAAGGGCATATCGAAGTTTACAGTACCAAAGGGCAAGGGACTGAGGTTGTGATTTACTTGCCACTACATACTCTTACTGAAGCATAAACTCAAGCGGATTACCCTGACTTTATTGTCTGATTTATGAACAGCTCAGTCAATAGATGATTTAAAGCAGGCTTTGGTTCAGTGTCCGTGCGATGAATAAAACTACACCACTTCACATTGTTCTGGTTGAGCCAGAAATCCCCCCCAACACAGGCAATATTGCGCGCTTATGCGCTTGTACGGGTTGCCAATTGCATTTGGTTCATCCGTTGGGTTTTGATTTGTCCGACAAAATGGTGCGCCGTGCTGGTTTGGATTATTGGGAATGGCTGGATGTGCAAGAGTATGAACATTGGGCTGCCGTGCGCCATGCATTGCGCGATGCGGGTCAGTGGTATGCATTTAGCACTAAGGCTGTTTCATCGTTGTGGGATGTCCGCTATCAACCAGGGGATGTGTTGGTGTTCGGTCCAGAAACACGCGGCTTGCCCGAAGCGATACGCCAGGAATGCACGGCATTGCGACTACCTATGCGCCAAGATGCCCCTGTTCGCTCGTTGAACCTTTCGTCTGCTTGTGCCGTGGCATGTTACGAAGGTTTACGCTCCATGGCGCAACACGATGGTGGGGTGCTGGGGTGAGTCGCTCTTTAACACCGCGACTGTTACTCATTACACAGCCACACGAAGCATCGGAATCAGCATGGCTAGCACCGCTAGAAGCGGCTTTGCGCGGTGGTGTTGATAGTGTGTTATTGAGAAAAAAAGAGCTTAATAGTGCACGCTTGTTGGCACTGGCTGCGGCAATGCGCGTGGTGACTCATGATTATGGCGCACGTTTATTGATTCATACCCACGTTGATATATGCCAAGCGGTGGCTGCTGATGGGGTTCATCTTTCATCACAAGACCTAAGCTATGCGGCGGATATTCGCTCCCAACTGGGGCATGCTGCTACGCTGTCTGCCTCGTGTCATAATCTGCCACAATTACAGCAAGCGGAACACAGCGGTATTGATTTTTCTTTCCTTTCACCTGTGTTTATGACGGATAGCCACCCCGAAGCCCTACCTTTGGGCGTATCTGCATTTGAGCAGTTAAGCGCGGAAGTTACGATGCCTGTGCTGGCACTCGGTGGTGTGAACGAACAGAACCGTCATTTGCTGCCGCATCATGGTGTTGCAGTCATCAGCGCGCTGTGGCAAGCGGATAACCCCGAACAAACAGCGCAACATTTGTGCGAGCAGGGAGCCTTGATGCCACACAAAAAGTCAGGCTGATGTCCAGCGATAATCAACCCATTTTTCCATGGAGTACCGTCCCAGCGTATCCATGGGTACGTTACTCCCAGCAAGGCATCCGTTGTAAACAAAGGTTCTACGCAGTCATCACGACGATTTATGACTAATTTAGGTTAAGTGAGCCACGTACAAAAACCGCGAGCGGCGATTTGCATCCCCCCATATTTTTGCACGTGCCTCAGTAGTAAGGAATATATGACCGATATGAATCAAAAACATTTGCACACTGCTGAAGATGGCGTGGTTCGCTGTTGGTGGGGACAGGATCATTTAGATTATCGTGATTACCATGATTCTGAGTGGGGGCACCCCGTAGTTGATGACTTTCAACTGTTTGAAAAAATTTGTTTGGAAGGGTTTCAGTCGGGCTTGTCTTGGTTAACCATCCTGCGCAAGCGCGAACATTTCCGCGAGGCTTTTGTAGGGTTTGATTTTAACAAAATAGCCCTCTTTGATGATGACAGTGTTGCTTGCCTGCTTCAAAACAAGGGAATTGTTCGTCATCGCGGTAAAATTGAAGCGACCATCAATAATGCTCAACGTGCCCTTGATATGGTTGATGAATATGGATCATTGGCTGCTTATATTTGGCAATGGGAACCTGTTTCACCTGAACCCCATATTGGTAAAGGTGAGTACAATCACCCCATCCCTAGTATCACGCAGACTTCCCAAGCATTAAGTAAAGATTTGAAGAAACGCGGTTGGAAGTTTTTTGGTCCAACCACAGCTTACGCGTTTATGCAGGCTATGGGCTTGGTCAATGATCATATCGAAGGCTGTGCATGTCGAGAGGTGGTAGAAAACATAAGGAAGAGCCTTGAAAGACCATAGTATTATACTGGATTAACCTGAATTAACCTGAATTATTTTGCAGTAGCATGTAAACGTTGTATGATACGGGCATCTCAGGAGGTTATGTATGCCTACATTTGTAAAAGTATTTTTATTCATTATATTTTTTGTTGGTTTCTTTTTAATTTGGATGGTTGCGGTTCAAGCCGAGTTTAATGTGCCGAATATTGGTTTATTGACAACAAATGAGAATAGAATTGCATGGGGAGTACCCTTACTCCTCATTTTAATATCACCACTTGCTTATATTCCATTCTCTAAAACCCTTGACCGGTGGTGTGAAAACGAAGGTCTTTAACCTTCACTATTCAACGACAGATTTCCTGCGTCATACGTGGGGAATCTGCCCCCTCACCACACGCAGCAGTGTCACTTGGACACAGCATCTACCTTAGTATTACTGAATAACTTGTGGCAAAAATAAACTAGGGCTTGAATTGCCTGGTGACTGTACCCATATAGTGGGTGGTTGGGTATGTGTCCCTTATTGATGCAAGACTTGACTAATTTCTGCAACGGCAGAATGGCTGGAATATTTCAACCTTGATCCCTGACCTATCCGTTTGATGATGGGTTCATTGCGGAGCTGGGTTAATTTCTTGAAGGAGAAATGAAACGATGGCAACAAAAGTTCGCCCTTTACATGATCGCGTAATCGTCCGCCGCTTGGACGAAGAAGAAAAGTCTGCAGGTGGGATTATCATCCCTGATGCGGCTAAAGAAAAGCCTGTTCAAGGCAAGGTAATTGCTGCCGGTAAAGGTAAGATTCTGGAAAACGGCGATGTTCGTCCCTTGGATGTCGTGGCAGGTGATACGGTAATCTTCTCTAAATACGCTGGTACAGAAATCAAGCTGGATGGCGAAGACTTGCTGATAATGCGTGAGGATGATCTCCTTGGCGTAATCGAAGCTTAACAGCTCCCTTTTTTAACATGGAACATGTTACCCACTCAATAAACGCGCTTGGCTTTTTGACGCGCTGTGGCAACGATGTTCCATCGCGCAGGGTGGCAGAAAGCCATGCGCGTTATACCAACCACAAACATAGGAGTACGTAGACAATGGCTAAGGAAATTCGTTTCGGCGAAGACGCACGCGCAAAAATGATGATCGGCGTCAACACGCTGGCTGAAGCTGTCAAAGTAACATTAGGCCCCAAAGGTCGTAATGTTGTTCTAGAAAAATCTTGGGGCGCACCCATCATCACCAAAGATGGTGTAACTGTTGCTAAAGAGATTGAACTTGAAGACAAGTTTGAAAACATGGGCGCACAGATGGTGAAGGAAGTTGCTTCCAAAACTGCTGATATCGCAGGTGATGGTACCACTACAGCGACTGTTCTGGCGCAAGCCATTGCTAAAGAAGGCGTAAAAGCCGTTGCTGCTGGCATGAACCCTATGGATCTAAAACGTGGTATCGACAAAGCAGTGATTGCTGTGGTTGCTGCGTTAGGCGAACTGTCTGCTCCTGTTACCAATCAAGAAGAAATCGCTCAGGTTGGCACGATTTCTGCCAATGGTGATGAAGAAATCGGCAATATCATTGCAGACGCAATGGACAAAGTCGGCAAAGAAGGCGTGATCACTGTTGAAGAAGCGAAGGGTCTGGAAACAGAGCTGGACGTAGTGGAAGGTATGCAGTTTGATCGTGGCTATTTGTCACCTTACTTTGCTACTGACATGGAACGCATGGAAGCCAATTTGGATAACCCATACATTCTGTTGTTTGAAAAGAAAATTTCCAATATGCGTGACTTGTTGCCAGCACTCGAAGCTGTTGCACGTTCAGGCAAGCCGTTGTTGATTATTGCTGAAGACATCGAAGGCGAAGCGTTGGCTACTTTAGTAGTGAACAAAATGCGCGGTGTCGTAAACGTTGCTGCAATTAAAGCACCTGGCTTTGGTGATCGTCGTAAGGCGATGATGGAAGATATGGCTGTATTGACTGGCGCGAAGTTGATCTCTGAAGATCTTGGCTTGAAGCTGGAAAATGTAACCTTGGAAGACTTGGGTACAGCAGCTTCTGTGAAGATTACCAAAGACAACACCACCATCGTTGATGGTGCTGGTGTTAAAGCTGACATCGAAGCGCGTATTGCGCAGATTCGTCGTCAGGTTGAAGAGACGACTTCTGATTACGACCGTGAAAAAATGCAAGAACGTTTGGCTAAATTAGCTGGCGGTGTTGCAGTAATCAAGGTCGGCGCTGCGACTGAAGTGGCGATGAAAGAGAAGAAAGACCGTGTTGATGATGCGTTGCATGCAACCCGTGCTGCTGTTGAAGAGGGCATTGTTGCTGGTGGCGGTATCGCGTTGATTCGTGCACGCAAAGCATTGGATGGCGTTACGGGTGACAACCACGATCAGGACACAGGCGTAAGCATTGTTCGTCGTGCAGTTGAAGCACCGTTACGTCAGATTGTTGCCAATGGCGGCGGTGAAGGTTCTGTTGTAATTAACAACGTAGCTAAAAGCGACGACAACAACTACGGTTTCAATGCAGCCAACGAAACCTATGGTGACATGATGAAAATGGGCGTGATTGACCCAACTAAGGTAACCCGTTCTGCATTGCAGTACGCAGCATCGATTGCTGGTCTGTTGATCACCACCGAAGCGATGGTTGCTGACAAGCCAACTCCTGAAGCTGCTGCACCTGCTGGTGGCGACATGGGTGGCATGGGCGGTATGGGTGGCATGGGCGGCATGATGTAAGTCACCCGCCTTAGGAAGGCTCAAGCCGTAACCGTGTTATGGTTTGAGCCACCCTTCGTGCTAACCTGTAAATTCAGGTTATCTGTTAAGCCAGCAAACGTTTGTTTGCTGGCTTTTTCTTGCTTGTTCGTCTGATGCGCTTGCATCCATGATACGAATGTAGAAGATAATAATCGCTGTTTGCAGACAGCTTCGGTTGCCAATGTATAAAAGAACTATAATCTTTGGCAAATGTTTAACGCACTGTGAAAGGTGTTCTAAGCACAAGGTGGCAGAAAGCCGCCCCATACCCGTTAATCCTATGCGCCAGTAAGGAGAAAGCATGAGTCAGGTAAGAGTCGAGTGTCCTCGTTGTAAAAATGTATTTCAAGCTGAAGAAGCAAAGTTATACGAATGCCCAAAATGCGGCACCAACGTTAAACCTAAAGTAAGTAGCACCTTTGAAGATACTCAGGTATTACCTCAAGCACCAAGGGATTATAGCCTTTAACCTGAATAATTCAGAGGCTCCTTTTAAGATGCGGCAGTGTTGGTCTGGGCTTA
>JAUZQP010000210.1 GCA_030950965.1 Mariprofundaceae bacterium | reverse complement strand
GCGCCCTATATATTATTTTTGCTATATAAAACTAACGCTATTCGCATGAGTCATTGTTGTGGCTGATGCTGATAGTACATGAAGGAGCTGATGTGAGCATACAAGGTCAGACATATTATTTACAAATACGTCCTAATATTCCAGCAACGTTGAATCGTTTAGAGGAAGTATCTTCAGACATGTGGTTCTCTTGGAACGCCAAGGCACGCATGCTGTTCCGCTTGTTGGACATGGAACTATGGAACAGAACAGGTCATAACCCTCGGTTGTTTTTGCGTCGTGTTAGCCAGAATCGCTTGAATGATATGGCTGCTGACCGAGCTTTTATTGCGCTATATAACAGTGTATTGGCTGATTATGATTCCTATCAGCAAGATGAAAATCAGTGGTACATCAACACTATCCCTTCACCTGAAGCGCACCAAGTAGCTTATTTCAGTGCTGAATTTGGTCTCCATGAATCATTACCGATTTATTCGGGTGGTTTAGGCATTTTGGCAGGTGACCATTGCAAGTCCGCCAGTGACTTGGGCTTACCTTTTACCGCCGTTGGCTTGTTGTACCGTAAGGGGTATTTTACTCAAACCATCGATACCCACGGCAATCAAGTCGCGACCTATTACGCCAATCACTTTGAAGACCTGTGTGTAGAATCCGCGTTAGATGCACAAAACAAAGATCTTTATGTTAGCGTGAAGTTGCCTGGTCGCGAGCTGCGCCTGAAAGTGTGGACGGTAAATATTGGCCACATTCAAATGGTGTTGTTGGATTCTGATTTAGAAGAAAACAGCCATGAAGATCGTACCATTACCCATCAGTTATATGGTGGTGGTATAGAAAACCGCATCCGTCAGGAGATCGTATTGGGCATCGGCGGCGTTCGTGCCTTGCGCGCCATGGGTATCGCACCTACAGCTTGGCACTTGAATGAAGGGCATGCTGCTTTCGTTTCCCTTGAGCGTATGCGTGAATATGTACACAATGACGGCTTAGTGTTTGATGAAGCCTTGGATGCCGCTGCTGCCTGCGCCATCTTCACCACACACACACCTGTGCCTGCTGGTCATGATGTATTTCCTCTTGATATGTTTGACCATTACATGGGTATTTACGCTGACAAACTGGGCATATCCATTGAGCGTTTGCATGCGATGGGGCATGGCGACTTTGGTCATGGTGCGCACGGTTTTAACCAAACCGCATTGGCAACACACACTTCATCATTCCAAAATGGTGTAGCTAAACTGCATGGCGAAGTTAGTTCTGAAATGTTCCAAGGTATGTGGCCAGACTTAACGCCTGAAGAAAACCCCATGACCTCCGTCACCAACGGCGTACACGCGCTAACATGGTTGGCTCAGGAATGGATCAGCACCTTCGACCAAGAACTGGGCGGCGGTTGGCGCGGTCATTTGCGTGATGCTGACTTCTGGGAATGCATCCACAATATTCCCGATCACCTGTTTTGGAGTATCCACCAGACCAATAAAGGCCGTATGCTGCAATACATTGCAGAAGAGCTAGAAGAGCAATCCATACGCAATGGTGAAAGCCTGCAAATGGTGAAGGAGATGACACAGTTCTTCGATGTGCGTCACTTGGTGATTGGTTTCGCTCGTCGTTTTGCCACTTACAAACGTGCGACCCTATTGTTTAATGACGAAAAACGCTTGCTGTCACTGCTCGATGCGATTGGTCACCCTGTGATCTTTTTGTTCGCTGGTAAAGCACATCCTGCCGACCAACCAGGTCAAGACCTTATCCGTCAGATCCACCAAATTTCTCGCAAGCCTGAGTTTCAAGGTCGTGTTTTGATGCTTGAAGGCTATGACATGACTTTGTCACGTTACATGCTCTCTGGTGTCGATGTATGGTTGAACAATCCACGTCGTCCCATGGAAGCTTCTGGCACATCAGGCATGAAGGCAGCCATGAACGGTGCGCCTAACTTGTCCATCCTTGATGGTTGGTGGCCAGAAGGCTACAAGACGGCCAATGGCTGGGTCATCGGTGGTGAGCGTGATATTGATGACGATCAACTACGCGACCATGAAGATGCCGCCTCTTTGTACCATGTATTGAGTAAAAAGATTGCGCCATTGTATTACCAAACGGGTGATCGTGGTTATTCCGAAGGTTGGGTGCATACGGCAAAACGGGCGATGATTGAGTCCATTCCTGTATTCAACACTGAGCGTATGGTTGCCGAATACACGGAACGTTTTTATATTCCTGCCTCCACCCATGGTCAACAAATGGTGGCAGACAAACATGCGCGTGCTAAAGCATTGGCAGCATGGAAGAATAAAGTTCGTTCCGCTTGGGATGCTGTCTACCTAGAAGCAAATACAGCCATTCCTCATCGCAACACCAAGCAATATGGTGACGATGTATGTGTCAGTGTCAAAGCGCATCTTAATGGGTTGAGTGCGGATGAAATATCGGTAGAAGTCTTATTGCTGCGTCCTGTGGGTGGCTTGCATGGCGATTATGCGCCCAGCAACTCGTTAACACTGAAGCATCAAGGTGATGGTGTATTCTCGGCGGACATCCACCCAGAAGACACAGGGGACTTCGCTTACCGGGTACGTGTTTACCCTACCCACGAAGACCTACCACACTCATTTGCCATGGGCTTGATGAAATATCTGTAGTCATTAGCCTGAATAGTTCAGGTTAGAGCTTGCCCGATCCGCCACCGTGCGGGTCGGATTCAGCTCGACCCTGAATAATTCATGAATCCTCGTGATGATTGCACCGAACCTTTGTTCACAACAGGTTCTGAGGAAGAAGTACGTAGCGGGGGCTACGGCGACTGACGAAAGCTTCGTTGTGGTAATCATTCACTCCCCCCACTGATTTTTCCGCCCCCTGCGTTGAAAGTGCTCATTTACCCAAGCGTAAACTGCGCGCTTTCGCCTTGATGGCGAAAAAACAGAGGGGGTGTGAATGATTACTCGTTGTGAACAAAGGGGCAGGCAAGGGCGCGCTAGCGCTTATGAATTATTCAGGCTAGATGAGCCAAGGAAAAAAACATGAATCAGAATAGAGATGAGGCCATGGCATGTGTCCGTGGTCTTTTGCGTTATATTGGTGAAGATGAAGATCGTGAAGGCTTGAAAGAGACACCGCGTCGCGTGATTGATGCCATGCTGGAGCATTTCAAAGGTTACCAAGATGACCCTGAAGAGCATTTACTCAAAACCTTTGAAGAGGTGGAGGGCTATGATGAAATCGTTCTGGTGTCAGACATCGACATTCATTCCCATTGCGAACATCACTTAGTCCCTTTCGTTGGCAGAGCTCATGTCGCTTACATTCCTAATGGTAAGGTGGTGGGTTTGTCAAAGTTAGCACGGGTGGTGGATGGTTATGCCAAACGGTTGCAGGTGCAAGAGAAGCTCACGATGCAAATTGCCCAAGCCATAGAGCGTGTACTCAATCCCGCAGGTGTTGCAGTCATCATTCAATGCCAACATTTTTGCATGTGTCACCGAGGTGTTCACAAACCTAATTCATGGACTACTACATCCAAACTCACAGGAGCATTTCTTAATAATGCATCATCCCGTAGTGAGTTGTTTCAACTCATCGAAATGAATCGTTCATTGTCGTAAACCTGAAGGCAGGGTGTGTGTTACACACCCTGCCGAACCCATCATTTTACCCTTAAGTCATTCAAAAAAACATCAGAGCTTACATTTAATATAGCGTTGCAACCGCGTATTTACATCACTGAGGCTGAAGTGAGCCGGATCAAAACCCTCATCTAACCACTCGATCATCTCTTCATGTTCGGGGTGGTTAGGGTTATCAATAGTCTCAAGTAGACTCGCATAACCCCATATACCGCCACAATCTTCGGGTGGGCATGCACGCCTCCCTGTGATGCATTTTACCAATCCAGACGATGCTTCAAAAGGGAGTATCTTTTCCAACGTAATCTTATGCCTCCAGCCATCGCCAAAGTCATATTCATAATTCACGCTGTCTTTTTCTGTTCGCAGCAGGTCTTTTAGACTAAACTTCTTTTCACTCTCTATATCAAAGTCGTTATCGTCATTGCCGTAAAATACCCTGTTTTTTTCAAACTGGTGCATATGGCTGTCAGTCCAGCCCATAGAATATTGAATAGCAGTATGCAACACATCCAATGTGATCGCGTCATGTACAACCAAGCGTCGCCAAATAGGTGGCTTTGCTCCCACTAATGTGATTTTAATTTGGTACAATGTCCGTAACTGACAAACAGCCATAATTTCAAACTCCCTGAATTCAAGTCATAAGTGCAATTCCAAACACTGGCTTCATCTGAACCCAGTGTTTTCCTCAAA
The DNA here is from genome assembly GCA_030950965.1 of Mariprofundaceae bacterium. Lineage (GTDB taxonomy): Bacteria > Pseudomonadota > Zetaproteobacteria > Mariprofundales > Mariprofundaceae > AB-137-C09. Next base: position 1,942 of record JAUZQP010000210.1, on the reverse strand, counting down.
TACCTCATAGGGGTCTTGAAGCCCAAGCAATTGTTCGTATCATTATTCTTCTGGTTCCCATACTCTGCGTGGGAATCCATACCAGCCTATCATTCCGCCACTGTTGTATGCATTACCACGCAGGAGCGTGGGAACGAGGGGCAAGTAAAGTAAAGTGTAAACCAATAGATGAAGGAAGCCAAAAAAAGCTTACATAGCGAGCTATGCTTTGCTTTTTTCGCCTTGATGCTGAACAAAAATCCTGCGTGATTTTGGCATCCTTCATATTACATCAAAAGTAGTTGACACTTTTTAAAAATAAACCGCTATCTACATAGCATTCAGCCCGAAAAGTGTAAACTACTATATGAAGGATGCCGCGATTTTGGTAGATTATTTATTGCGCGTTACCTTACAGCAGTGTTACCCTATTTAATCGGGGATAACAGCTTGAGGTCAGTGACCAATTTACGAACACCGTGAGCATGATCTTCTTTAAACACATTACCCTTGCAAAATTTACCAACAGTATTGATGTCCATCTTGCCGCATTTAGGACGAACATTCCACGTTACTTGGTAGGGTGAGCAAGTATGAGAACTGTATTTAGGGCCTGTAGTAGAACCAATGAACTCAACGGGATCGCCTAAATCAGGCAGTGCTTTAGCTTGGGGTCTTCCGTCAACCACATTACCATCATAGCCATAATCAGCGAAGTTCAGTGCCTTAGGATCATTCACCAATACGAATACAGCAGTCTCCACGCGCAAATCAGGATTGACACAAGCGTCAGAAGAACAAGAGCCTAAACCTTTGCCTGGTTTAACGTCACAAGAGCTGTGAACCCAATGCACTTCAATCGTGTCACCAGGCTTGAGGGTGCTGTGTTTGCTGTCGCAAATTTTTTCGGCAGTGGGAGCGAGCTCTGCCTTGGTGAGGTGCTTGCTCTGTGTACACTGGTAGCCGCTCTTATAACCTTCGTGACCTTCACCGGCGAAAATAGTGAAATCGCCACCTTTGTGTTCAGCATTTTTATGTAGATGAATGTTACACAGGTTCATCTTTGAAGCTGGGTCAGCGATGCGAAAATGCGTGGTGTTTTCGCCTGCTTTATTATCAATATCACGCGGGGTTTGTGGTACAAAGTGTTCGCACACCTTGCCATCGTCAGCGGTAGCATGATGCGCTGCATGATGCTCACCAGCCAATGCTAGTGTACTCATTAAAGATGCCGCAGCTACGGCAAATAATACTTTCTTCATTCATTCCTCCAAAGTCTTAACATATCGTTCCATTATCCCGAGGCGAAGCTTAAAGATAAAAAAACTTATTTCAAATGAAGAAGAAGGGGAGAAATTCCACTTGGGCAGTGAATTCATCGTGGGGCGTGCTATGCTTTCGCTCTATATATGACCGCAAAAAGGAGAATACGTATGGCTTCGATACATGAAGGGAACCAATACCGAGAAAAAGCCTTGAAAATGTACCCTTGGGTGTGTGGTCGTTGTGCGCGTGATTTTTCAGGTAAAAATTTACGTGAGCTTACCGTTCATCACCGCGACCATAACCACAGTAATAATCCATCTGACGGCAGCAATTGGGAATTATTATGCGTCTATTGTCACGATAATGAACATCAACGTACGTTGGATACCACAGCACGCAGTGGTATTGATCGTGAAGAGCCAGAAGCGGCAACCAACAGCCCTTTTGCTAAACTCAAAGCGATGATGGAAGGCAAGGGCTAGAAGGATAAACGGTTTATGCGTTTACCTTGTTTGATGTTAGGCAACTCGCAATAAATAATCTACCAAGCTCGCTTGTCTTTTTGCCCAGCATCGGCGTTGCAAAAAAAGCTTACATAGCAAGCTATGCTTTGCTTTTTGCGCCTTGATGCGGAACAAAAATCCTGCGCGATTTTGGTAGGTTATTTATTGCGAGTTACCCTAGAAGGCTGTCCGAG
>JAUZQP010000021.1 GCA_030950965.1 Mariprofundaceae bacterium | reverse complement strand
CAACCAATTGGCAACCATGGATTCACCGCTCGCCCATTTACAAACAAAGTTCGGGGGATGAACCTGAATGATTCATAAACCGTCATGATGATTGCGTATAACCTTTGTTTGCAACGGATAAAAGGGCAAGCGAGAGCCTGCTAGTACCTGTGAATAACTCAGATTAGATGCCATCAAAAATAAAAAATGCACTGAAGTAGTACCCATATTCAAATAATACAAGTATGTTACGACATTGTAAAATCATGAATAACGCACTTAATCACCACACCACTCACCCTTCTCCTTTATGGGATAGCGGTGCAGCACATATTCCTTGGCCTGTCCGCTGGTATATTGCTGCGCTATTGGTTGTGATGTTGTTGTCATTAACCGCTCACGTCCTTGTTCAACAGCAAAGTCTATTGCAGGTTCAAACACTGGTGCAGGAGTTAGCCAAGAAGCATGGCTGGCAGCTCGGTTCAGTACAACTTCACATGCTACGTGGCGCGTTAACCCTGCGGGATTTAGATGTTGAGCAAAACAATCTTCATTTGCAGTTGCCTTATTTATTATTACGCGGTCATTTCTCCGAAAACATCCATGATGTTCGGTTAACCGAAATACGCATGCAGCGCGGGCGTATTGATTGGACGATCCCCGATCAACTATCGCTATATGATGGCGCTACGTTGCCGTTAGCGCATATTTTCCCTGAAGAATGGCAACCCTTGTTTAGCTCTGCACGTAATATTCTATTGGATGAGTTAACCGTTCATATTCATCCTGCGCAGGCGCAAACGTTACTGCTAAAGCGCGTGCATATTAAAGGTGAGGGGAAAGCTGGAAGCCGTCAATGGTTTGCTTCGAGTCAAGGGAAGTTAGGGCTGCTGCAATGGCGTAGCGATAGCAGCAGCAGCCGTTTAGACTGGCAAGATATTAAAGCTGACCATCTCTTGCGTTTTTTGCGTCATGGTCCGCTTGCATGGAAGGGTTCAGCACGCATCAAAGGTCACATGCTATGGCAACAGCAACAACTCAGTGGTGCAATGTATTGGCAAAATGCATCACATCATGGGCGGCTAGCATGGCAGGGGCAGCAAGATAGTGACAACAAAGCTTTTGCGGTCACCGTACATGCGGTAAACTGGCCCGTCGTAACGCTACCCTTCACACCCCCTGATTTGCGCTATTGTGTATGGCAGGAAGGCGTGATAAACGGCGTAACAGTCCTGCTTATTCAACCTGATTATTGGCAATTACAGAGTAAGGAGATAAGTCTTAGCGATGCCATTAGTCAAGACCCTTACGGTCAGATTTGCTGGAAAGTTGATCAAGCTCAACTCACCCAGGTGGATGCGCAATGGCCTCAGAAAACAATAGCAGTGGAGCAGATTCAACTCTCTGGCGGTACTTGGTCGTTGCCTCATGACCTTCCCCTTGAAAAATCATCAAGCCCTTGGCTCATTCATCAGGCTAAGGTGCATTACCAAGGCATAACCCTGCAAGATACCCAGCAAGATATAGCATTGCACGACTTTTATGGTGAGGCTGATATTCACCAAGGAACATGGCAATTAACAGCCGATTCTCGTTCAGATAGTGGCGCAATGGCGCAATGGCATATTCAAGCTGATAACAAGGAAGTAGGGCAAAAAACATCCGCCTTATTTAAATTTAAGGCTGAGGGAGTAGGCATTACACCCGCCACATTCCGCCATGTTTTACCTGCTCGTTTAACGGAACACGCGACGTTAAATGCACAGGTTCAATTAGAAATCACGGGTGGTGTTCGATCCCAGGTGGATGATAGCAGCATAGCTTCGTTAGGATGGTATGGTTCTGCCGATGTGCTCGCACACCAATTAAGCTGGGAGCGCGATGGTTGGCAGGCGTTGGTTGATCAAGTCATCATTGACCACCTTCAGTTTGATGATCTACATGGCATACGTATGGATGCATTACATATAGGGCATTGGGCAATCAATGCACCGTTAACGCCTTTGACCGAGCCTAATAGCACAGCAGAACCGTGGCAGCCATTTTGGTTGGCTGATTGGCATATTAAACGCGCCACGGTGGCTGCTGGAGAATGGAGCGTGGGCTGGCAAAATGCCGTGTGGTTGAAGCTCGACCCTTTCACCGTCGCACCATTGCAAGCACCCTTACCCATTTCGATTCAATGGACAGGGCGTTTGCTGGAAGGTGAGCTGCAAGCGGCAATAGAGTGGCAACCGTGGCAAGCTCCTGGGGGATGGGACATGGAGCTTTCTCTGCACCACGCCCTACCCTTTGCTGTGAACACATGGCTGCTACAATCGGATTTACCTGATTTTATTCGTGGACGTTTAGACCTTGATTTTCACCTTGTCTCTAACGTGAAAGACCATTACAGTTATCATGGCAAACTGGGCGCGACTTTAGCCCATGCCAGCATGGCACAAGGGGTGCACCAAAGTGATAGTTTTGTGCGGCTTGCTGGTGTTGCTCCACGTTCGTTATTGAAGCGACTAGCAGACAATGAACAATTCACACTTAATATCCCATTTCAAGGGGATTGGCAATCCACACCGTTCACATGGGGTGGACTGGGTGCAGCAACCCTACACACCATAAAGCAACGATACGATGACCACCCACCCACGCGCACCCTACGCCATGATCATAAAGGTTTAGCCTATATCCGCTTACATCAAGACGATGGCTTGTGGCCGAATGAACGAGCGCGCATCAAGACGGTGATTCAGACCTTAAAGCAATCACCATTGTTAGTGCTTGAGTTGGTTCCACAGTTGGGCCGCCATGCCTTAGATGCATCATTCATCAGCAAGACGCGCAAGACGCAACAATTGATTGAAGATTATATGCGAGAGCGTCATATCAGTCTCAACCGAATTATTCCATTATGGCCGCAAAAGTCGCATAAAGCAGGGGGTGAAGCAGGCATACGCTTACAAATGTACACGCCGCAGACGGTTGCTGAGTAGTGAGGTAACTCGCAATAAATAACCCACCAAACTAGCATGTCTTTTTGCCCAGCCTCGGCGGTGCAAAAAAGCTTACAAAGCAAGCTATGCGTTGCTTTTTGCGCCTTGATGCGGAACAAAAATCCTGCGCGATTTTGGTAGGTTATTTATTGCGAGTTACCTGACCTTTCATCCCTCGCTACGGTCTCTATTCTCGGACAGCCTCCAAGGCTTGCAGTGCTGCTAACAGTGCTGGCGCGGCTGTTTCTGTGCGCATCACACGGGGGCCAAAACACAAGGGTTCAAAGTTGCGCTCTTGCAGCTCTTTCATGTCACGGCTGCTCCAGCCACCCTCAGGCCCAACGGCGAGGGTTACAGTTTGGTTGTGTTGTATAACCGGGAAATACTCACCTAAACCGTGGTTTCCTTCAGGATGTAGGTAATACGCAGCCCGGCTGATGGTGGGCAAGGCAGTTAAACGTGGCAGCCATTGCAACGTCGGGATGCACGTTCGACCACTTTGCTCGGCAGCTTCGATAATGATTTTTTGCCACCGTTGTAAACGTTTATCTAGTTTGCTTCCCTGCAAACGCAATTGCATGCGCTCACTCATGCAAACCGTGAATGCGGCTGCACCCAATTCCGTGCCTTTTTGTAATACATGTTCGATTTTTTCACTGCGGTTGGCAGCTTGAATAATATGCGCATGCAGGGGGAGTTCACGGCATACATCATGAAATTGGACAGTGTGACAGTCACCAGATTTATGTTCTAGTGATACAATATCAGCCAAATATTCACCACCTCGACCATCAAACAGTATGATTTTTCCCCCCTCTTTTTGGCGCATCACTACCCGTAAGTAATGTACCATATCGACATCTAGGGGGCAGTCCATATCGGGCTGCAAATCGTAAGGGATAAACATGCGAATCAACATCGCGCCACGCTGCCATAAGCTTTAGTAAGATGAAACTAGCAGCAGGCTATGCTATTTCACTCGTCGAAGTGTTGGCGTAACATCGGTGCTGCTTCGGTCAAATGTGCAAAGCGATGGTTACCACCAGGGAAGGATAGAATTTTGCCGTGTCCTTGCCATGTCTCTAGGGCATAACGTGCATCCAGCAGTTCATCAGCATCATCCAGTAATAACAGGGCATTATGGCACGCTTCGGCCTTGGTTTTGATTCCTTGCAGGGCTTCAATATCATCCTCGTCGATAACAAATGATGCGCCCGTGTAAAAGTTTTGGTGCTCCCCTATCAACAAAGGCAGCCGTCTCGTATCCACCAAAGGGTTCATCAATGCCACCGGCCAATGAAAGCGACTGCCATAATGCCAAGCATAATAACCGCCTATAGAGCTGCCTATTAGCGCGACTGGCCCCGTTAAAGAGGGTAGCCAATCATCAAGAAAAGCAATCGCATCGAAAGGTCGATCGGGCAAGTCAGGTGTTAATAAACGCTGACGAGGGAAAATACGCGCCAGTTCCTGCGCTTTTGCTGAACCTGCTCCTGTTGAAGCAAGACCATGCAAATAGACTAAAGTAATATTCATAATGTTCACCACCGCATAGCTATGCTTGAAACAGACTTAGGCAACTCGCAATAAATAATCTACCAAGCTCGCTTGTCTTTTTGCCCAGAATCGGCGTTGCAAAAAAGCTTACATAGCGAGCTATGCTTTACTTTTTGCGCCTTGATGCTGAATAAATAATCTACCAAAATCACTTGTCTTTTTGCCCAGCATCGGCGTTGCAAAAAAGCTTACATAGCCAAGCTATGCTTCACTTTTTGCGCCTTGATGCTGAACAAAAATCCTGCGCGATTTTGGTAGATTATTTATTGCGAGTTACCTTATCACGCACCACCGACAGAGCCCAAACCTTTGAAGCCCAGCATGAAACGGAAACCTGAATCGCTGTTGCCCGCAGTGCCTTGACGGTTAAGACGGTATGCTTCTAGGCTGATGTTCCAACACGGGTGCTCATAAGCAAGCGAGCCTGTTGCCTGTTGCGTCAGTTTTAACACCGAATCATATTGCCAGACGGAGGAAAAACGCCAGCGACGGTATAACAGCGCGGATAGATCCAGCCCGACCAAGTTAATCGCGGTGGGCACGTAACGATTGTCGGTATGCTGCCATGTCAGTGATAGATGGTGACCACCCTTGTGTTGCACCTGAAATGCAGCGTTCACCGTTGCCCAATAACGCGCCACAGGATCGTATTGACCATCTGCCGAGAAGTGAAACTCAGGCGTGGGCGAAAGTTTGAACGCCCCCAACAGGTTGGCATAGTTCCGCAGTGGTACAGGACTGAGAGCCGGGTCAACACTGCTGCGTAAGAAGTCCCAAGCTGTGCCCAAGTCGGCAGAAAAGACCGTCCACTTGCGACCACCATCCTCATCTTTGAACTGCACTTCGTTATGCACCGTAGCACTTAACCGTTTCATCCGTTCAACACGATCTTGCCCCGTAAAACGGTTACCCTGCATCAAGTTATTGATCGTCAACCGAGAAAATGCTGTATCAAATTGCGGCAACGCACTTTGATTGGGAGCCGTGGCATAATCAAAACGTACGGTGGGGCTGAGTTCATGCCGCCAATGCCTATTCTCGCTCACCCGTTCCACATGCACCGCACCGACCAAGGAAGCCTCGTAAGCGCGGGCGCGATCAGCACGACTGGGGTTGTTACGTAACTGCGAGTAGTTCCACTGCCGCACACCCGTCTGGAAGGTGAGCTCAACCGCGCCATTCAACGGTGTAAAAGGCACTTCCAACCACGGATGGGTGTAAGCGCGCCAGCCACTGATCAGTTTGGGACGAGCAAAGCGCGTGGTTTGCTGATCCAAATGCACCACTGCGTCGCCCCACAATGGCGCGGCTAACGCCATATCGAAGCGCGGCAGCCATTGCAGCGTCGTGCTGTTATCAACCAAAGTTAAATCCTGCTGCTTTTTGCCTAAAACAGAAATGCGCCCCCAGCGACCTTGCCAGCCTAAACTTGCCTGACTGTTAATATATCGTGCACTGGCTTGCGCACCATCGACAGAAAAATCGGACAGGTATTGATTGTCACTGGTCTGGTTCACATCAGCTTTAAAGATAACACCAGGCAACCACTGCTCGTGCATACGACCTTCGATCTGATAACGACGCGTTCTGGTCACTTGGTCTTGCAACAATGCACCGCGCCACCGTTCCTCACCATAGGACGAAATATGGCGAAATTCTAGATCATTCATCAAGCCGCGTGCTGTCATCCAACGTGGCGTAAAAGTCGCATCCCAATTTTCATAGGGCGCGATATAATAGGGTAAAGCGAATTCCGTACCGCGTCGTTGACTGGTTCCTATCACGGGCATCAACACACCGGAACGACGGCGCAATGGATATTGCCAATAAGGACTGTAAAACACTGGTATGCCTGAGACTTCAAAACGCGCATCACGCACCGACATATCGCCCGACTCTTGGTCAATATCAATGCGCGAAGCATGAAGCAGCCAAGCAGGATTATCGGGTGGGCATTCGGTGAAGGTAATATCTTCACCACGGTAGCGCGTTTCATCCAGCCGCTCTAGATGCTCTGCTTGAATGTATTGCCCTTCCGACAAATGTATCGTGGCGTGTTCCAAGACACCTGATTTATTCACCGTATGCAACCGTGCCGATGCCGCTTTAATGGTTGAATGAGGCGATGTCAACAACACCTCACCCTTGGCATAGACCTCTTTTTTTAGGGGGTCATAGCGCAGATGTTGGGATGTCAGCTCCTCATCAGAACGGTTGGCTTGCACATGACCATCGGCAGTGATTTGACCATAGCCATCACGCACCACCTGATCGGCCAACAGTTCCATTCGGGCGTGTGCATCGCTCACCGATAGCACCACCATCAACCCACAGGCTAAAGCCAATTTCATTCGCATGCGGCGCAAGCTAAATAGCCATCAGATATTAGCAATCATCCGCCCTATGTTCACATGAATAATTTAGGTTAAACTTTCAGCAACACCCTGAACATGTAATATTAATCGTGAAACCCGATCCAGTGTATCCATGCCATCATCATACGCTTCGTAACGAAACTGTACGGCAAATACGTTGTATTCTATCAATTCCATAAATGTATCAACATCCACCCCTGATTGTTTCAACTCAGCGAGTAAAAAACTAATATCATGCGTTTTTGCATATTCGATACCTAACAAAGCCAACCATGCCTTGATGGCTTTTTCGGCAGCTTGCTGGGCATGGAAGCCAAAAATTTCTTCAGCAAAAACTTCGGAATCATTCATTCCCTGAAGTGCGGCTAAATCTTTATTCGCCATGCGTAACAACATGGCTGCTTGCTTATGGTCGTTCATACAACAGGCTTCCTTCACGCAAAGCTTGGGCGATGACATGGTTCACCGAACCTTTCCATTGCTCCACCTCTTCTGTGCTATAGAGCAATATATCCTTTGCAATCATAAATGGAGTCAACGCCAACCACAGCCGCAACAATTCGGCACGACGACTACGCTGTGAACCAAAAGGTTCTGCTTCCACCACCATAAAATCAATGTCCGATGTTGTTGTGGCATCCCCACGAGCATACGAACCAAACAAAATAACTTTCTCTGGTTTTGCCACATCAACAATAATTTGAGTCATTTGCGACACCATTGCATCATTCATACACAGCTCCTCATCGGATCATCACTATTTTCAAAAAAAACACTAGAAATGCATACGGCATCTGCGGTGCTAAGATTTATTAAGGCTCAAATACCCTCACCATAACCGACGCGGTCGCCAGCAAAGACGGCGGTGCTGAGGTATTTTTCTCCGCCATCGGGGAAAATAGCGACGATATAAGCTGCCTGCTGCTTGGCTGCTAACTGCTCGCCAAGATGAATCGCTGCCTCCATCACACAACCACAAGATTGACCGCACAGAATGCCCTCTTCAAGGGCAAGGCGTTGCGT
>JAUZQP010000209.1 GCA_030950965.1 Mariprofundaceae bacterium | reverse complement strand
AAAAAACTTTTCAATGCTTAAGCACTCAGGTAAGTTTGCGGCACGCTATGCCCTTGCTAAGGCGTAATACTTTGGCGCTTTCGTGGTATAGGAGACTCATCAGCACATGAAAAGCTCGATATTCAAAGCTGGGTGGATTCCAGGCTTACTGCTGACAATCGTGTTTTCTGCACTCATTCTTGTGCCATCAAAACCCTTGCAAACGCTTGAATTTAAAGCCTATGATTTAGCAGCACGACAATCAACCTTGGCTGCTGACAGCAACATTGTTATCATCGGCGTAGATCATGCCTCCGTACGCGATTTTGGTCGTTGGCCTTGGCCTAGATCTATCATTGCCCGAGGCATTGATAAATTGACGGCTGCCAATGCTCAATTAGTCGTAGCCGACTTCCAGTTTGAAAACACCACCTATTCTCCCGAACTTGCACGCCTTGCAAACTTGCAAGTAAGCTCCATGGAGGGGCGTGAAATTGTTCAACAATTACGTTCACTCAACGAAGATCAACAATTAATTAACGCGATGCAAGGCAATGGTCGTGTGTTGATGCCATTGTCCTTGCGTATCCATAAAAAATTCGCAGCTGATAGTAGTAATGTGCTTCCTCAATCATTACAAGAACTGCGTGTAAATGGCTTAATGGATGATAAAATGGATTTGCTTTCATCAGGGATGCTGAGCTATCCCTTCGATAGTTTAACCCTCGCAGTGAAAGGGCTGGGCTTTGACACCGTACAAGCAGGGCGTGACGGTGTATTGCGTGGGGCTCCCTTACTATTGCGTTATGGCGATGCAACACTGCCATCGCTACCCTTAATTGCAGCGGTCAGACTCAACAACTTATCTGTCCGAGACATTCATCAAGATAACGCAGGCTCCATTGGAGTCGGTGCATTATCGTTAAAAATAGATCAACAAGCGCGATTTTATCCTGTTTTTCACAGCGGAGAATCCGATGTTGGCTACCGCTATATCTCTTTCAAAACCCTGCTGGAAGCTGACTTCCCATTGCAATCACTCAATCATAAGATTGTATTGATTGGACTTAATGATGGCAAAACAGAGCCGAGCTACGCGACACCATTAACAGCTATGGCAGCCCCTATTGTATTTCAAGCCAATGTCTTGCAAAGCATCATAGATGAAACCTACGTTAGTCGCCCATCATGGTTCAAGTGGATAGAGCTGGGGCTGTTGTTGCTATGCGGCGCATTCTTGATGTTTATTTTCCCTCGTTTTCATATACTTTTAGGCGGCACTATCGCTGTGGTTCTGGCTGTTTTTCTGGTAGTCACAACCGTGATCCTGCTGATGTTTAAGATGATCTGGCTACAATTGGTTACGGTTAGTCTATTTGTCTTGCTAGGGTCTGTACTGGTCGTACTATGGCGTTTGATCACGGACATCCCATCGGGCGGTTCTGCTGAATCAGCAGAACAAAATAAGATGCTGGGTCTATCCTTTCAAAGCCAAGGTATGTTAGACATGGCTTTTGATAAGCTTCGTTCATGCCCTGCTAACGAAGATATTTTATTACACTTATATAATTTGGCACTGGACTTTGAGCGTAAACGACAGTTAGATAAAGCGGGCAATGTTTACGAATATATATTAAGTCATAATAGTGATTACAAAGATGCTCGCATCCGCATAGACCGACTAAACAGCTTAATGGAGGGCTCTTCCTCCGCAACAGGTTCAATGGGCGCTTCAGGTATGGATACTTTGTTGGTCGCCGGTGGTACCAAACCAACGCTGGGACGTTACGAAATTGTAAAAGAGCTAGGCAAGGGAGCGATGGGTATTGTTTACCTTGGTCGCGATCCTAAAATTAATCGCTATGTGGCGATTAAAACCATGTCTTTAACACAAGAATTTGAAGCGGATGACGTAGAAGAGGTGAAATCACGCTTTTTCCGTGAAGCTAAAACAGCGGGTATGCTGAGTCACCCTAACATTGTAACCATGTTCGATGTCGGGGAAGAACACGACCTCGCTTACATCGCGATGGAATTCCTTGATGGCAGCGACCTTGCACCTTACACCAAAAAAGGTAAGCTTTTCCCACCTCAAGCAACACTGAAGATTTGCGGCAAGGTAGCAGAAGCGCTGCATGTGGCACATGCTCAAAGTGTTATTCACCGTGATATTAAGCCAGCCAACATTATGTTACTGAAAGATAAAACAGTAAAAGTAACCGATTTTGGTATTGCCCGAATTAGTGCTGCTAGCAAGACAAAAAGCGGTGTCGTACTCGGTACACCATCCTATATGTCCCCTGAACAATTATCAGGAAAACATATTGATGGACGTTCGGATCTGTTCTCGTTGGGTGTGATGATGTATGAAATGCTGAGCGGTGTTCGTCCATTCCGAGGTGATTCAATGGCTACGCTGATGTTTCAGATTGCCAATGAGCCGCACCCCGATGTGCGCGAGCATTGCGAAGCAGCAACTGAAAGTACGGCAAAATTAATTGATCGGATGCTAGCTAAAGACCCAGAGGCACGGATCCCCAATGGGGCTGAAGTCATTCGTGGCATTATTCAATGCCTACGTGATATGAACAGGTGACAATATGAGTAAACTCGAAATGGTCGGTCTTACCGATGTCGGCATGCGCCGAGATCATAATGAAGATGCGATTGGTATGACACCAGAACTCGGCTTTGCCGTACTTGCTGATGGTATGGGGGGGCATAATGCTGGTGAAGTAGCCAGTGCTATGGCGATTGAAATTATAACCCAACAATTCAAAGAGCGCCTGCCTGATTTGCCAGAGTCAAAATTGGATGATGCAACAGGTTTTACGGGCGAATCTATGCTAGCACAGCATGTGATTGGGCATGCCAATAATTCTATTTTTGAAACAGCACAGCGCAAAGAAGAGTGTTCAGGTATGGGGTCAACCATTGTCGTCGCCATCGTGTACGGCAATCGTTTAACAGCAGCTCATATCGGCGATTCTCGCATGTACCTTTTGCGCCATGACGTGTTGAGCCATATTACCGAAGACCACTCATTGATTCAAGAACAGGTGCGGCGAGGTCTGTTAACACAAGCGGATGCACGCAATTCGTCCATTAAAAACTTAGTCACTAGGGCACTGGGAATCGAACCCGATGTCGAGCCTGATGTGGTAGAAGAGATTATTCAGCCGGGTGACATCTATATGATGTGCTCGGATGGTTTGACCGATGTTGTGCCTGATGAGGCTATTCGTCTGTCGATCATAGAAAATAGAAAAAATTTAAATCGAGCAGCAGAACAACTGGTTCAATTTGCGAACGACGCTGGTGGTCCGGATAATATCTCCGTGATTATTTTCCGTACACCTAAGAAATTCAGCCGTAAACAGGGTTGGTTTCAAAACGTGCTTGCGCGCTTGTTTAATCGTCGGTAGTTTTTGCTACTGGGAGTAGGAGTAAGATCATTGCCAAAAATAATCTTGCCCCACCTATTCCCTGATTTGTGGAGGACACATCAAAATGGCCTATAAACTCATGCTGAAATTCAATGGTGAAGTGGTTTCTGAATATACATTGGAAAATGTAGAGACGACCATCGGACGAAAATCCGAGAATACCATTCATATTGATAATATGGCTGTTAGCAGCCATCACGCCCGTGTGGTTTTGGTGGGAAACAAAGCGATTTTTGAGGACATGGGCAGTACCAACGGCAGTGTCATCAATGGTCGACAAGTAACCAAACATGTATTGCGTCATGGTGATCAAATCATCATGGGTAAGCATGAGCTTGTTTTTGTGGATACGTCCATGGGTGAGCTACCTACGCAAAGTGGGGCTGAAGAGGATGGCGAAGGTGACATGGAAAAAACCATGGTGTTGACCGCTCAAGGCCGCATGAATGCCTTTGGTTCCGCTGAACCAGTGACAAACAAACCCTCCCTCCCCATGGCATCTGTGCAAATTTTATCTGGCCCTCAAGCGGGTAAAACGATTGATTTAACAGGCTCTATTACCAGCATTGGTAAAGGGGAAGGCTGTAAAATTGTAGTCAAAGGTTTAACCGTTGGTAAACAAGCCGCTGTGATTACACGTCGTCCAACAGGTTACCATATCACGCATTTAGAAGGTTTATCACGCACAAAAGTGAACAGTGATAGTATTTCTTCTGAACCTCGCATTTTGAAAGATGGTGACATTATTACGCTCAGTGACATGAAAATGGAGTTCTTTAATAAACTGGTGGGGTAAATCACAATGCTCCCCCCTTACCGTTGTTTTTTTTATAGCTGTGTAAACGAAGCTTCCTTGTGATTATTCGGCTTTCCTTTTAAGAAGGTATATCCTTTAACAGCAACGTGTTGAACTGGGTGTGATGGCAAGGATTTGAACTCAAGGGTAGGGTGCGCTTGCGCACAAAATGGCGTTGTAGAACCCATACACTGGTTCATTTATCACACCTCTGCATGGAGTTGTACCGCCGTGTGGTGCGCAAGCGCACCCCTACGCTTCACCGTTGCAGCTCTCTTTTTGTACCGTCTTAAGCGGAAAGCCGATTATTCCAAGGAAGCTTCCTTGTTTACACGGCATGATTTATTGCGAGTTGCCTAAGTAGGTGCATAAAAGTATTTTAACATTTCTAGCTTGTCTATTCGCGCGATATTCTTCGTTATGAAAAACGTTACATAAGCAAGCCCTGAATGGGCGCGATAGCCTTATGAGCAGCCGCCGTTTTCATGCCTTGAATATCACGAAATATTCGGCGCAATAAA
>JAUZQP010000208.1 GCA_030950965.1 Mariprofundaceae bacterium | reverse complement strand
CACTGATTTTTCCGCCCTCTGCGTTGAAAGTGCTCATTTACCCAAGCGTAAACTGCGCGCTTTCGCCTTGATGGCGAAAAAACAGAGGGGGTGTGAATGATTACAGTGTATGGGTTCTACAACGCCATTTTGTGCGTAAGCACACCCTACCCTTGAGTTCAAATCCTTGCCATCACACCCAGTTTAACACGTTGTTGTTAAAGGGTGTCCGTCTTAAAAGGAAAGCTGATTAACTCTTACATAACCCTCAGAAAACAGCAAGAAACAGTTCCTCCCCTAAATCCGTTATAATCAGGAATTCTCAAGGCGTTGGCTACAAAACATGCCGCGCAACAAGGTATCATGATCAATATGTGATAATGTCGTGTTGGGGTTATGTTCATTCTGTTGAATATTATCCATCACGCTTTGGTAACGTCCCATGCTGACTAATACATGGTCACGCAAGCTGTAGTGTTGTTGATAACTGTGTTTGAACGCAGCCTCTGGCCAACGTAACAGCTCTATCTTTGTTATAGCGCGAATGGTGATTTTTCGCTTATTTTCTAGTATTCCTAGCTCGCCGCATGTATCCCCTGCTTTGAGGGTGCAAAGGTGATATTCCCGATCATGCCAGCGATAGTTTAGGCTCATCCACCCAGACTTTAATACGTACATATCTAAATTTTCACGTTCCCCTTGTTCAAAAAGAGTAGTTTCGCCAGGAATGTGAAGCAACTCCATTTGCTGGCATGTTTGACGAATAACATCGCCAGGCAGAGATGAGAAAAAGGGGATATTCGTGAGCATATGTTCCAACACATGTTCGTTGAATTGATTTTCTACCCACTCCTGTATAGCAGGGACTTTTTTAACCAGTTGCCGCAGCGCAGCATAGGGAACTTCAATAGCCTCACAATCTTCTGCCGCGACGAGTGAATAAACACGATGGTTTAAACCAAAGTGGTAAGGAATATCGCCACAGATACTGCCAACATCAATCGTAGACACCGTGTTTTTGCCTGAGACATCATTGAAATATGGTTGTATTTTACCTTTTGTAACTAGGAGAATGCTATTGGCATCATCCTCTTCTTGGGCGATACATTCCCCCGTCGTATAGTGTTGTACATGGACGGAGCGCAAAAAGGAGGTGAGCAAGCTATCAGGGAAGGTGGACCAAAAAGGATGAGCACGAAACAACTGACATGTCGAATCGAGTTCTTCAGCGCATAAGGTGCAATTAACCCCCCCCTCTGCTCGGCACGCATGAAACATATGACGACAAGTATGTCTTTCATTTTCTTCAGGGTGGTAGTCAACATAATGTTTCATCATATTGACGGCTTGAGGTATCTTTTTTTGTGCGGCAAATACGCGTGCACCGTAACTATAACATTGTGCTGCGCTATCAGATAATGCTGCTTGATTGCACAATTGCCCCGCCATCTGCCACAGTTCACCATCATGTTTGGTTGTTTGCGCCAGTTTGACGCAGCTATGTGCAGCTAAGACAAAATTTCCTGATTGTATTGCTGCGAGAACAATGTCTTTACTTACATTCGTAATCATGACTATCTCCTATCCCTATTTATCCCATCTTCTGTGCGAATACGGCAATGCTATAGGCATAACAACTATTTCGATATAGCAAGAATTGGGGATATGACTGGTCATTAGGAGAGTGTCCGACAATAGAAGAACCTACTGCGGAATCCCCATGGTGGCCACATTTCCTACCCACTTTCGTTAAATAGACCCTGCTATTCACCTCAAACAGCCGAAAATCATGACTCAAAAGGGGAATCCCTCGCTACGGTCTCTATTCTCGGACAGCCTCCTAGTTTGGTAGATTATTTATTGCGCGTTACCTTACTATCGAATGGTTTTGTTTTACCATGACAATATGACACCGTGTTACTTACGTTTTTTATGACATGGCTTTGCTCTACGTTTCGCCGTCTTCGCAGGTCAGCAGTAGCTGGCGTTTATTTTTTTTTATTCAGGTACACCTATGCAAACATCGGATCTTATATTTTGGTTATTGAGCGGTTTAGCTGCTATGTCTGCCGTGACTTTTTGGCTGTGTCGCCATAAGGCTACGAGCTTGATGCATGGGCCTATCCGTTTGCATTCTCAGCCTGGTTATTATGGCTGGTATGGTGCTTTGATGGTGTTGCTGCCTGCTGTGATGGTAGCTGTGATGGTGGGCGTGCTTCATCTGTTCCATTGGTACACTGCTCCAGCTACTTTGTTGTTAGCCGTCTGTTACTTGATTGCCGCAGCAGGTTCTGGTGTTGCGCTATCGCACATCAATGTGGATTTTCGGGCTAGGGATGCTGTCGAGCGTATGGTGCGTGGGATGTTGTTTGGCGCGGCAACAGTGTCGATTTTGATTACGATCGGCATCGTGTTCTCGGTGTTGTTTGAATCAATTCAGTTCTTCAAAGTGATTTCGTTCTGGGAATTCATCACAGGCACACGCTGGGAGCCTGATACAGCGTTCTTGATTGGTGCTGGACGAGAAGATGAAGGTGGTGCTGTACCGCATTTTGGTTCGGTGCCGATCTTCGCTGGTACGTTCATGATTACCGCTATTGCGATGGTGGTGGCAGTGCCTGTGGGGCTATTCTCGGCAATCTATATGTCGGAATATGCCAGCAATAACTGGCGCAACACCCTCAAACCGATGCTGGAGATCTTAGCGGGTATTCCTACTGTGGTATATGGCTTTTTCGCGGCGATTACGATTAGCCCCTTGGTGGTGCAGTTCGCTGAATCCATCGGTTTCCACGCCGATTACACCAATGCCCTCGCACCAGGCTTGATTATGGGGATTATGATTATTCCGTTCATGTCCTCTTTGTCCGACGATGTGATTCGTGCTGTGCCGCAATCGCTGCGTGATGGCTCCTTGGCATTGGGAACGACCAAGGCGGAGACCATTCGCCATGTCGTATTGCCTGCAGCGATGCCCGGTATTGTGGCAGCGTTTCTTATTGCGGTATCGCGTGCCATTGGTGAAACCATGATTGTAGTGATGGCAGCAGGTTTGCGACCGAACTTAACCGCCAACCCACTCGAAGGCATGACCACGGTCACGGTAAAAATCGTGGAAGCTTTAACAGGCGACCAAGAATTTGACTCCGCTTTTACCTTGGCCGCTTTCGCCTTGGGGATGGTGTTACTGATTATTACCTTGGTGTTGAATATTATTTCTTCGCTCGTGGTGCGTAAATTTCGACAGAGGTATGAATAATGAATACGGCAAACAATCCCGCCCTACAGCGACGCTATCGGGCAGACCGACGATTCCGCCTGTATGGGCTGCTAGCATTGGCTTTTGCCATGAGCTTTTTATTGTTCTTTTTCGTCGATATTATCAGCAAGGCCATGCCTGCGCTGCAACAGGCAGAGGTCAAAGTGACGGTGCAATATACCGAAGCTGCGATTGAGAACTACAATAAAGCGGTGAGTCGTTTGGATCGACGTGTCGTGAGTAAATCATGGTTGCGCTCCTTGCCACGTTTGTTGAGAGATAACCCTGCCATGATCGGCACCAGCGAAGAACTCTGGGTGCTGGCGGAAAGTCGTGTCGATCAATACCTCAAAGGTCATGATGGTCATGGTTTAAAAGCGAAGTATCAAAAACGGGTCGATGTACTTCAGCAGCAAGGCTATACGCGGATGGCATTCAATACTGGCTTCTTTATCAATGGCGATTCTAAACTGCCTGAATACGCAGGTATTTTAGCTTCAGCGATTGGTTCCGTGATGGTGTTACTGATTACCATGGCATTGGCTGTACCCGTGGGCGTGATGACAGCGATTTACTTAGAAGAGTTTGCCCCTGATAATCACTTCACTCACGTTGTTGAGATTAATATTAATAATCTCGCTGCTATTCCATCGATTCTTTATGGACTGCTGGGCTTGGCTATTTTTATCAATTTTGCGGGGGTGCCGCGTTCTTCTGCGCTGGCTGGCGGCTTGACGCTGGCATTGATGACTTTGCCGATCATTATTATCAGTACCCGTGCTGCGCTGCGTACCGTGCCAGAAACGATTCGTGAAGCGGCGATGGGCGTGGGTGCTTCGCAGTTGCAATCGGTGTGGCATCATGTGTTGCCTTTGGCGATGCCTGGGATCTTAACAGGGAGCATCATTGGGCTGGCACAAGCGATGGGCGAAACGGCTCCTTTGCTGATTATTGGTATGATGGCTTATATTCCCGATGCGCCGAATTCCGCACTACAAGCAGCGACGGTGTTACCGGCGCAAATTTATACGTGGTCATCGGAATCTCTGCGTGCTTTTGAAGAACGCACAGCGGCAGGTATTTTAGTGTTATTGGTGGTATTATTATCACTTAATGGCGTGGCTGTATGGCTGCGTAAACGTTCAGAACAAACCTGGTGAGGCCGAGATGAATACAAAAGCAGAACAGAAAACCAAGATTCATATCGAGAATCTCAAATTATGGTATGGTCAAGATGAAGCATTGCATGGCATTACGCTGGATATTCCAGAAAATAGTGTAACCTCTTTTATTGGCCCTTCAGGTTGCGGCAAATCGACCTTGCTGCGTACCATCAATCGTATGAATGATCGTATTATTGGTTGCCGTATCGAAGGAGAAGTATTACTCGATGGGCAAAATATTTATGACCCTCAGGTAGATGTGGTACATTTGCGCACCCATGTTGGCATGGTGTTCCAAAAGCCCAACCCCTTCCCTAAAAGCATTTATGAGAATATCGCTTATGCCCCGCGTATTCATGGGCTTGCCAGTGATGGTGGCGAAATGGATATGTTAGTGGAAGCTTCTTTACAGAAGGCTAGCTTGTGGGAAGAGGTGAAGAATAAGTTGAATCAACCGGGTACCGCATTGTCGGGTGGTCAGCAGCAACGTTTGTGTATTGCGCGTACCATCGCCGTGCGGCCGAAAGTGATTTTGATGGATGAGCCCTGTTCCGCTTTGGATCCGATTGCGACGGCAAAAATAGAAGCCTTGATTGAAGAACTTAAGACTGAATACACCATTGCTATTGTGACCCATAGCATGCAGCAAGCTGCGCGTGTATCCGAGCAGACGGCGTTTTTCTACCTCGGTGATTTGATTGAATACGGCACTACCAGCGATATTTTCACCAAGCCACAACAACAGCGCACGGATGATTACATTACGGGTCGTTTCGGCTAAACTACATTATTTTACCTATGAGCCACTTGCAAATCGCCGTTCGTGATTTTTGCAAGTAGCTCCTATATTAAAGGATTACCATGCAAGCCCATACGTTAAAAAGTTTTGATGTCGCGTTAAATGATTTGAGCGATCATATCAGTTTGATGTTTAAATTGGTGCGGAAAAATGTCCGCCAATGTCAAAAAGCATTCAGCACTCATGATAATGAGTTAGCAGAAAGCATTATCCAGCGTGATGCTATGCTGAATGACTTAGAGATTCATGTAGATGATGCAGCGCGTCAATTGATTGTTCACCATCAGCCTGCCGCTTCAGATTTACGCTTTGTTTTTGCTGCAACTAAAATTGTGACCGATTTGGAGCGTATGGGCGATTTAACCGCTAATATTGCAGCATCTATACAGCGGCTCAACAATTCCGGGAGTGATATTCCGATGGTGTTTGCAACATTAAGTGAGCTGGTGATCGATCAAATTAAGCTGGCTCGCCGTGCCTTTGTTACCCGTGACCCGCAGTTGGCAGCACAAGCGATTGAACATGATCACTTAATTGATGCGCAATTCGTCAATGATCAACGTGCCTTACTGACCTATATGGCAGAAAATCCTGCATTAATCTCTCACTGTATGCAGTTATCCACCTGTTTAAAACAGTTGGAGCGCGTGGGTGATCATGCTGTTAATACTGCAGAAATGGTCATTTATATGATCGTTGGTCGTGAAGCGCGTCATATCAGCCAAGAAGCATTACTTGAATTAGTCGGAGAAGATGACGAAGACTGATGCTTGCATTCATCATTTCTTGCGCTAGAAAGTTGGTTATGAATATTCGTCATTTTACCTATTTCTTATACTGTGCATGGATACTATGCACTGCTAGCACTGCTGGAGCGGTGGAGTTTGAAATTTATCAGGGTGATTTTAAGCCCTTGCATGTTGCCATCGTTATTGATGCGCCCAGCCAATGGCAACAAGAAGCCAAGCTGGTGCAAAGCGTAGTAAGCCATGACTTAGTCTCTAGTCAGTCATTTAAGAGTTTAAATGCATTGGCTTTTTTAGCTTCGGCGAACGATGTGTTTCAGCATATTGATTACTCCGACTGGAGCACCATTGGTGGGGACATTTTAGTCGCAGGTAAATTGAATCATGGCAGTGCTGGCTGGCGGCTTGATTTGCGCATCTACCAAGTGTTGCAGCGTAAAATTTTAGCCGTACAAACCCTGAGTACCAGTGTTCATGGCTTGCGTCGTTTAGGTCATCAAGCGGCGAATATGGCTTATAAGGCGGCTTTGGACATCCCGGGTCATTTTGATACGCATGTAGTATTTGTACGTAAAAGTGGACGATACTCTGACCTGATGTACATGGATCAAGATGGTTACAATCTACAAACGGTAGGGCATAACTTTACTTTATTGCTATCCCCTGATTGGTCACCTGATGGTCACACCGTGGCATTGAATACCTACGTTGGCAATCGTCCAAGGTTAGAAACATTTGACTTGCGTACAGGGAAACGTAAGCCATTTGGTACATTTAAGGGTTTAAACAGTACCCCAGAGTATTCACCTGATGGACGCTATATCGCCGCATCATTGTCGTACACGGGCAATCCTGAAATTTTCATCTATGACACACAAACAAAAAAATGGCGACAATTCACCCATGATCGTGGCATTGACACCAGCCCTACATGGTCACCCGATGGACAATGGCTTGCTTTTGCCAGTAGTCGCAGTGGTTCTCCGCAGGTGTATAGAAAAGCATTCAGCGGCGGTTCAGCCATACGCGTCAGCACGCAGGGGCATTATAACACCTCACCCGTATGGTCACCCAGAGGCGATCGTATTGCTATTATATCCCAAAAGAACTGGCAATATGCTGTTGCGACCATTGATGTGGATGGTAGTGGTGTGCGTTATTTAGCAACAGGGAGTCGTATTGAGTCCCCCACATGGTCACCGAATGGGCAAATGATTTTGTATTCGGCTGAAGATCATCATCGTCGCAGGGTGTATATGGTTCCCACATGGGGTGGCAGTCCTCGTGCCATTACCTCTACAGAGATGGATGCATCCGATCCTGCATGGTCAAAATAACAGCGGTGTTCTTAGGCAACTCGCAACAAATAATCTACCAAACTAGCTTGTCTTTTTGCCCAGCATCGGCGTTGCAAAAAAGCTTACATAGCGAGTTATGCTTTGCTTTTTGCGTCTTGATGCTGAACAAAAAAACTGCGCGATTTTGGTAGATTATTTATTGCGAGTTACCTTAACCTGAATAACGCAACAATAGTCGAGCTACTTGCCACTCATCCCCCCAGGTTTTTGCAAGTGGCTCAAGGGGTTAAATATCGTGTTATATGGTGCGTTGTCGAAATAACCTTCCCGTCTGAATGATTCATAAATTGCCGTGGTGCTTGCGTAGAAAAGGGTGTGGAAGGACGCAATATCATGGGTGAACAGTTGAGGTTAAAGCTTGCAAAAGATACCGAAGTCGCTAGAAAGCGCAGCACTTCGCACGTCGCTAATTTCAGGTTGTGCCCGATTCGGGTCATAGCGGCGGAGGTAAGGCGAAAGCCTGTGTGGGTGTAAATGATTACCCTGCATGGTGGAATGGTTATCAAGCTTCGAGCCTGTCGCTGTTGCACCACACAACAAACTGGAGTATCTATGAATAATTACACGATGAAACAACTGCTTGAAGCAGGTGTGCATTTCGGTCACCAGACACGTCGCTGGAACCCTAAAATGAAGCCTTATATTTTCGGTCAACGCAATGGCATTCATATCATTGATTTGCAAAAGACCCTGCGTATGGCAAACGAAGCATTCTCTTTTACGCGTGAGTTGGCTGCTGCTGGCGGACGTGTTTTATTTGTAGGCACGAAACGTCAGGCTGCTGAAGCAGTCCGTGAAGAAGCATCGCGTGCGGGTCAGTTTTATGTTAACCATCGTTGGTTAGGCGGCATGTTGACTAACTTTGCCACCGTGCAAAAATCTGTTCGTAAAATGAAAGACCTGCAACGCCAAAAAGAAGAAGGCGTGTTTGACCTGATGACCAAGAAAGAAGCATTACACATGCAACGTGCTTTGGATAAACTGGAGCGTTCTTTGGGTGGCATTAAAGATATGCTTCATCTGCCAGACTGCTTGTTTGTCATTGATGTTAAAAAAGAAGAGTTGGCTATTGCTGAAGCGAAAAAACTGGGCATCCCCGTGGTTGCTGTAGTCGATAGTAACTGCAATCCTAGCGATATTGATTACATCATTCCTGGTAATGACGATGCGATTCGTGCTGTTCGCTTGTTTTGCAACAAAACGGCTACCGCTGTGATGGAAGGCGTTGAAAGCTGGAATCTTGAAAATGCTGAAGATGGTGCTGACTTTACCGAAGCTATGGGTGAAGTGGTCGAAAATAGTGAAGAAGCAGCTGTCGCTGAACCTGTTGCAGAAGCAGAAGTTGCTGCACCCGCTGCTGAAAAAGCAGCAGAGTAATCTTTGCTTGCTGTAGGCAAGCTCGATACTGTATGAATAACTACCCCATGGTTAGTTGAATGAACTGCCATGGGGAGTTCTGCCAAGAGATGTTATTATAATGCTCTTGACGCAGGACTAACCTGAATTATTCATAAATCGTCGTGATCATTGCATAGAACCTTTGTTTGCAACGGATGCATTGCGAACCAAAGAGCAGTCAAAGCGCGACACTATTGGTGGATATCAGGTTAATGGATTATATTTTTTATCTATGCTGCTCCATTGGAGTAGGGGGGAAACATGGCCTCAATTACGGCTGCTGATGTAAAAAAATTACGCGAATTAAGCGGTGCTGGCATGATGAATTGCAAAAAAGCACTGACTGCTAGCGATGGAAATATCGAAGATGCGATTGACTTTTTGCGCAAAAAAGGACTTTCTGCCGCTTCTAAAAAAGCGGGGCGCGTTGCTGCTGAAGGCACAGTCACAGCATACACCAACGATGGTGCAGCTTTGTTACTGGAATTGAATGCTGAAACGGACTTTGTGAGTAAGAACGATCAATTTAATGGCTTTGTTGCCAAGGTTGGCTCTATTGCATTGGAGCACGCACCTGCGGATGTTGATGCTTTGTTACAACTCAGCTTTGATGCAGACAATACCGTTGCTGAAGCACTGTCTCAGCGTATTGCAACGATTGGTGAAAACATGAATGTTCGCCGCTTTGCTCGTCTTGAAGGCGATGTGGTTGCATCGTATATTCACGGTGGTGGTCGTATTGGCGTAGTGGTGAATATCAAGGGCGAAGCCAGTGATGCAGTTCGTGAAGTAGCGCGTGGTATTGCGATGCATGTTGCGGCTGTGAATCCACTGTGCATCTCTCGCGACGACATGCCTGCTGATGTGATCGAACGTGAAAAAGTTGTATTGAGCGAACGAGCTTTAGCCAGCGGTAAACCTGCAGCAATTGTAGAAAAAATCGTGGTGGGTCAGTTGAATAAGTTTTACGCTCAAAGCTGCTTGTTAGAGCAAGATTTTGTGGTGAACTCTGACCTTAAAGTGGGCGATGCCTTGAAACAGGCTGATGCCCATGCCCGTGTCATTAGCGTAGTCCGCTATGCTTTGGGTGAAGGTATTGAAAAAGAAGAGTCTGACTTTGCCGCAGAAGTCGCTGCCCAAGTACAAGGTAGCTGATTGAATCATGACTGATTTGGCTGCATCTCCTACGCCTGCATACCGCCGTATCTTGTTGAAGCTTTCTGGTGAAGTCCTGATGGGCGATAGTGCTTACGGCATCAACCAAGAGACGATTCAACGTTTGTCCTCTGAACTGATTGCGCTTCACCGCTGTGGTGTGGAGCTGGCGATTGTGATCGGTGGCGGTAATATTTTCCGTGGTATGAGCGGTGCGGCAGCAGGTATGGAACGCACGAGTGCGGACTATATGGGGATGTTAGCCACAGTCATGAATGCGATTGCGCTGCAAGATGCGATTGAACAGCAAGGCGTTGCCGTACGTATGGTTTCTGCCTTGCATATCAAAGAGGTTGCCGAGCCCTATATTCGTCGGCGCGTGGTACGCCACTTAGAAAAAGATCGTATCGTGGTGTTTGCTGCGGGTACGGGTAATCCCTATTTCACCACCGACACGGCCGCCAGTTTGCGGGCGATGGAAATTCACGCCGATGTGGTACTCAAAGGCACGAAAGTGGATGGCGTGTACTCTGCCGACCCTAAAAAAGATCCTACAGCAGCACGTTACCAAGAACTCACCTTTACCGAGGCATTGAGCAAACAGTTGGGCGTGATGGATGCCACTGCATTGTCTTTATGTCGCGATAATGAGATGCCGATTGTGGTCTTTGATGTCACCCAAGAAGGTCAGATGATGAAAGTGGTGTGCGGAGATCGCAGTGTTGGAACCTTGGTGCAAGAATAGCCCCATAGGCGAACGGTTATGATAACTGTACGCCAACCAACACGAACGTAATCATTCACTCTCCACTGATTTTTCCGCCCTCTGCGTTGAAAGTGCTCATTTACCCAAGCGTAAACTGCGCGCTTTCGCCTTGATGGCGAAAAAACAGAGGGGGTCTGAATGATTACACACGAACAGCTAAACAATCAGGAGCATGACATGAGTAAAGAACTTGAAACTCGGATGGAAAAAAGTGTGCAAGCGTTGCGAAGCGAATTAGCGACGATTCGTACTGGACGTGCCAATGCAGCTTTGCTGGATCATATTCGTGTATCGTACTATGGCTCAGATGTTCCCCTTTCTCAGGTCGGTAGTATTAGCGTTCCTGAAGCACGTATGTTGGTGATTACACCATGGGAAAAAACACTTCTTGGGGTTATTGAAAAAGCAATTTTATCTTCGGACTTGGGTCTTAATCCCAGTAATGACGGTACGGTGATTCGTTTGATGATGCCTGAGTTGAATGAAGAACGTCGCCGTAATTTAGTGAAGCAAGCACGCCAGATGACTGAGCAAGCGCGTGTTGCTGTGCGTAACATCCGTCGTGATGCCAATGATAAGGCGAAAGCCGCAGTCAAAGACGAAGGACTTTCTGAAGATGAAGTCAAACAACGCCAAACCACTATTCAAAAAGTAACGGATCGTTTTATTGCTGAAGTAGATCAAGTTTTACAACACAAAGAAGATGATATTCTCACCATTTAAACTGTTGTTGATGCCCCCTCTTAACATGGAATATGTGACCCACACAATAAACGAATATGGCTTTTTGACGCACTGTAGCAAAGATGTTCCATCGCACAGGGTGGCAGAAAGTCATGAGCGTTAACATGGAACATGTGACCCACACCATAAACGAATATGGAAAATTTTGAACGCTAAGCCTTCCCTTGTTGCTGTTCCTGCGCATGTTGCCATGATTATGGATGGCAATGGGCGTTGGGCTAAATCGCGAGGATTGCCGCGCTTGGAAGGTCATCGGCGTGGTGCTGATGTGGCACAAGATGTGGTGCGCTGGGCTGCTGATGCAGGTGTGAAACAGATCTCTTTGTACGCCTTTTCTACCGAAAACTGGGAACGCCCACACGATGAAGTGACAGGGCTAATGACCCTGTTAGCGACCATGCTGACCATGCAAGTCCCCGCCATGAAGAAAGAGGGCGTGCGTTTGCGCGTCTGAGGTGATGTGTCGGCATTACCTCGTTTAGCACATCAAGCGGTACAACATGCTCTGCGCGCTACTGCCAAGGGTGAACGTATTGAGCTGGTGCTCTGCTTGAATTATGGTGGGCAACAAGAAATTCTTGCTGGAGCGCGCCGTTTAGCACACAGCTTTCGTGCTGGTGAAATATCGGAAGAGGCGTTGGACAGCATGAGCCCCGCTGATTTCCGTCGTTTATTGTGGCGTGATGATC
>JAUZQP010000207.1 GCA_030950965.1 Mariprofundaceae bacterium | reverse complement strand
GGATTCCCATTTTGAGTCATGGTTTTTGGCGTGTGAGGCGAATAGCAGCGCCTATTTAACGAAAGTAGACGGAAATCATGGCCGAAATGGGTGTCCAGCGACATGGGGCGAAACCTATTTACCCACTCGAAATTTAGAAGAGCCAGAGTTTTTCAGTGTTCATGGACATATAGAATGAGCAATGAACGCTCACACACCGCATCATCCAACGCCATGCGCACGACTTCAACTTCAGGTAATTCAAGCATCGTCTAGGTCTTGCTCCCACAAAGGAATTCGTGCCATTGCTCCTTTGGCTTTTTCATGAACCTGTTCCACCGTGAGCGAATTACCCAGCCATATAGCAGCTTTTTCTGCCCCCGCCATAAAGGCGAGTTCACGCAAGGTATGGTCTTCAACCTCTGACAACCCTCCTTCCACCATGTCACAAGGATGAATCAATAACACAGGTCCCATCATCGGCAAACTCCACCCATAAGCTTCTTTTACTGCTTGTTCCAAACAGGTGGCTGCTGCATGAAGTTGCCCAACCAAAAGGCGTGCCGTACTGAAAGGAACAGGGGATTGCACCGAAGTAATGACTTCCTGTTTATCCGGCAGGGTGATTTCGTACCGATTGCGGTAAATCTTCAGGTAAACAATACGTGAGAATAAAAGGCTCATGATAACTACTCCTTGGATGTTACGCATTTTTTTGGGGTTCCACGCGGGAGATCCTTACTAGCCTAAGGTAACGCGCAATAAATAATCTACCAAAATCGCGCAGGATTTTTGTTCAGCATCAAGGCGCAAAAAGTAAAGCATAGCTCGCTATGTAAGCTTTTTTGCAACGCCGATGCTGGGCAAAAAGACAAGTGAGCTTGGTAGATTATTTATTGCGCGTTGCCTTACATACCCCGAGAAAACAGCAAGAAACAGTTTCTCCCCTAAATCCGTTATAATCAGGAAAAATAAAATGATAGAGGTGAAGTTTGCATTTTGTTAACAAGTGGCTGTGTAGCTGCACAGTATTACTATTTTTACTGTCTGGCGCGGCTACCTCTTATGCCACCGAATCGGAAGATTCGGTCAAAGTTGCCATTATTGGTAAACTAGCAAAATTCGTGAGTGGCAACACACCTTCTGATCATCATTTTACCATTGCAGTGTTGAACAACCCTTTTGGAACATTGCCTGATAAAATTCTTCAGCGAAAAATGATTCATAAATACCCTGTGAATATTCGCTATATTCAATCGCTGAAACAGTTAAAAAATGCCCAAGTTCTATACGTGCCTAAAATGAATCACCGTGCCATGAAAAAGTTATTGCAAACAGTTCGTGGTAAAAAAGTCCTTACGATCAGTGATAGTCGCGGTTTTGCGCAACGGGGCGGAATGATTCAGTTGTACCGCAAGGCGCAGAATATGCGGCTAAAAATCAATCTTCATGCGGCACAGCAAGCGGGGCTTCGTATTCGTTCATCATTATTAAAAATCGCCGATATTGTTGAAGGTGATGTCCTATGAATTTAAAAGTAACAGCTCTATTACTCACGCTCGCATGCTGGCTTGCTCCAGTAGCTTGGGCTGAGTCACCAGATATGTCGGACGTGTCCTTAGAAAATTTATTGAATACCGATATGGAATTGAAGGCTGATGTAGGCTCACGCAGTGGCGAACGCCCTTTGCTCGATGCGATGGCTCCTGTCGATGTGGTGACTGCTAAACAGATTGAACAAACAGGCTTACACGCCCTGACCGATGTGTTGCGTTATTATATTGCAGGATTCAACAGCCCTGAAACCTCAGTTGCTGATGGCAGCGATCATGTGCGCGCCTTTACACTGCGTGGCATGGCTCCCGACCAGGTATTGGTGTTGGTGAATGGCAAACGTTTGCACAGTGGCGCGTTATTGCACGTCAATGGGGTGATTGGTCGAGGTTCCAGTGGTGTTGATATTAACACGATTGCACTAGGAGCCATTGACCGCATCGAGGTGTTGCGTGATGGCGCAGCGGCACAATATGGTTCCGATGCGATTGCTGGTGTGATCAATATTGTACTCAAAGGCAGTGGTTACGGCAACCGTATCAGCACCAGTGCTGGCATACACGGGAAGGGTGATGGGGCACGTTTTCGAGCCAGCACCTTTTTAAGTATGCCATTGCGCTATGATGGTTTTGTCAATGCTACTTTGGATGCTGACCGTCAGCAGCGAACATCACGTGGTGGCCTAGATCGTCGTTTGGCAGTACCTCGTGTAGATACCCATGTTGGCTTGCCACAAGCAACCAATTACCGTGCTGTGGTAAATGCAGAAATGCCGCTGGCAAATGATTTGATGCCATTTATGACTTTAATGGTAAACAAACGGAATAGCAGAGCCAGTGCTTTTTACCGCCCGCCCAGTATCAATAGCAGCCCTTTGTTTCCTCAAGGTTTTTTACCTCAAATTGATGCGGCGATTACCGATTATCACGCAAGTGCTGGCATCAAGGGGGAGTGGGGTAATGGTTTAGCGTGGGAACTCACCCATACCTATGGATATAACGACTTCGGTTTTCAGGTGTCTAATAGTATGAATTTCTCACTCGCTGGCGCATCACCGACGCAGTTTGATAATGGCGGACTACGCTTTATTCAACAAACCACCAATCTGGATATTAAAAAACAACTGGGCGCGTGGGATCTTGCGGCTGGTCTTGAGCAACGTTTGGAAAGTTACCGTATTCGTGCCGGCGAACCAGCATCTTACAATGGTACGGCAACGCAAGGTTTCGCAGGGTTTACCACGACTAACGCCGTACGAGGAAGTCGTCGCAATCACGCCTTTTATGCTGATATAGCTTATCATCACGCGGCAGGCTTATCGCTTGATGGTGCTCTACGGTCGGAGCGTTATTCAGACTTTGGAACAGCCAATACCATGAAGCTGGCTGGGTCGTATACCCTGACGGATGGGGTTTTATTTCGCTCGGGTATTAGCAGCGGTTTCCGTGCGCCATCGCTGTCGCAAATTTACTATTCACAAACATCATCCTTCGTCGATACGGCGACCAATACGCTGGTCACGCAGGGTACGTTCCGTCCTAGTGATCCTTTGGCCATTGCCTTGGGGGCAAAGAAGTTACAGGCAGAAAAATCGCGCCACTTTACGCTCGGCATGGTTTATCAGCCCTCACGTCTATCGTCATTGACGGTGGACTACTTCCTGACGCAAGTGAATGATCGCATCATGTTGTCCAACGATTTAGCTGGCAGCACCCTCGCGCAGGCAGCGGTTTTAGCGGCCAACAATGTGGCAAAAGCACGTTTCTTCACCAACAGTCTAAACACCCTGACGCAGGGGGTCGATGTACGACTGAATCACGAGCTACCCTTGGCACAACGTAACAGCATAAATGTGGGGCTGTGGTTTCATTACAACCGCAACCGCGTGAGTCATTTTATCGACCCTTTGCTCACACAGGCTCAGCTACTTGACCAGGTGGATCGACTGGAAAATGGTCAACCCAAAACAGCATGGCGCATCTTGGGGCAGTATCGCCATCAGCCGTGGCTACTCACCGTCAACCTCAATCGCTATGGTGCTTATCGCCAAGTGATCGGCAATCAAGCCTATGCGTTTAACCCGAAGTGGACGACCGACATGGATATTCATTATGATTGGAATAGCGACATCGAATTAGCCATAGGTGGCAACAATGTTTTTGGCACGGTACCGAACAGATGGAAGGGGTTGTCTGGGGATTTTTATGGTTACAATGGCATCAAGCCGTATTCGCGTTATTCCCCCTTTGGTTATAGCGGTGCATATTATTACCTTCGTGCCTCAATAGGATTTTAACTGATGCGTAAAAAATTTCGTTCTATTCGTTATAAGTTAGCATTACTGTTTGCGCTTTGTTCTGTTATTGGCATCGCGTTGTCATCATTGGGTACATTTTTGTACACCAGCCATCAAGCGCGCGATGAAAGCTTGAATGGCTTGACTGAGATTGCCAAATTGATGCGCAACACCATGGTCGCTGCGATAGAATTTGAAGACTTAGAAAGCATCAACAGCACCTTAAATAGCGTGCGAAACAACCCAAAGATTCAAGCGTTATTTGTCTACAACGCGCGGCAAAAATTGGTTGCCAGCCATATCCTCGAGGGTACAGAGCAGCACGAGCTACGTGAATTGGTGCAAGAGCAAAACATTACACACAAGCTGACTGAACCATTCCATTTTCGTAACCGTACCTTTTTGTTGGTTAGTAGCCCTGTTGTGTCCGAAGGCGAATACATCGGAACGCTTACCGTGGTAGGTAATACCAAGCGTTTGCAAAGCTCTTTATATTCAATCATGTTTGTGCAGTTTATCGCAGGGCTTATTGCTTTGGGTTTGGTGCTGTTTTTAGCGTTTCGTATTCAAAAAAACTTTACCTTGCCTATTTTTAAATTACGTACCGCTATGCAGGACTTTAGCCATAACCCTGATGCCGACGCAAGGGTTTTGCATGATTCAGGAGATGAATTCAACAGCCTTTTTGATGGCTATCATTATATGCTAGATGTCATTAAAGACCGCAATCACGAACTGGCATTCCAACGAGCCGCATTGGATGAACATGCCATTGTGACGACTTTTGATGCAGACGGTATCATTACGCAATGCAATGATACTTTTTGCTCCATCAGCGGCTATGCACGGGATGAATTAATTAACATCGATCACCGCCAGTTTCTTTCTGATGCCCATCCCGACTCATTTTATCAAAATATTTACACCACGGTTGCTGATGGTCACGTCTGGCGTGGCGAGGTCAACAGCAAGGCAAAAGATGGTCATTATTATTGGGTGTCTGCCAGCATAGTGCCGTTCATGAATGAGCAGGGGAAACCATTTAAATATATTGCCGTGCGCACCGACATTACTGAGCGCAAGGAAGCAGTAGAAACCATGCGCCTAGCCCGTGAGTTAGCGGAAGCATCCACACGCTCGAAATCGGATTTCCTATCCCGTATGAGTCATGAGATTCGCACGCCAATGAATGCCATTATTGGCATGACGCATCTCGCCTTGCAAACGGACTTGAACGCTCAGCAGCATGATTATTTAATGAAGTCTCAAGGTGCGGCGCAGTCGTTATTGTCGCTGATTAACGATATTCTTGATTTTTCAAAGATCGAAGCAGGCAAGTTGGAGATGGAGCACGTCTCGTTCGACCTTGAGCAAGTGCTCAATAACCTCGCCACGATTACTGGCTTGTCATCCGAAGAGAAAGGTCTGGAGATGTATTTTTCTGTCCCTCCTAGTGTACCCTTGCGTTTGTTAGGTGACCCTTTGCGTTTGGGGCAGGTGTTGTTAAACCTTTGTAATAATGCCATTAAGTTCACCGATCACGGTGAGGTTTCGGTGAACATTCGCTCTATTTCCCGCATCGCTGATCAGGCTATATTGGAGTTCACTGTGCAAGACAGTGGCATTGGTTTAAGTGCTGAACAACTTGATTCATTATTCCAATCATTTAATCAGGCGGATATTTCGATCACTCGCAAATATGGTGGTACTGGTTTAGGGCTAGCCATCAGCAAGCAATTGGTTGAGCTGATGGGTGGTGAAATTTCGGTAGAAAGTGAAGTCGGCCAGGGCAGTCGCTTTATTTTCACTGTTGCTTTCGATGTGGATGTTGAAGCGAAAAAACAAGTGGTTCACACGTTAGATGATCTTCGTGATATGCGCGTGTTGGTAGTCGATGATAGTGAAACATCGCTCAAAATCATGCGTCAGTATCTTGAGCATTACGCCTTCCATGTCGATGTTGCGAAATCGGGCAATGAGGCTATTGCCATGCTCAAAAGTCAAGCCCATACACCGTACCAATTAGTGTTTATGGATTGGAATATGCCAGGTGTGGATGGCATGGGAATGAATGGGATTGAAGCTGCCCGTAAGATTCGCGGTTTATCAGGCTTGGTTCGTTTACCAACGATTATTATGGTGACTGCACACGCCCGTGATGAAGTGGTGGGAGAAGCAGATGAAGAAGAGTTTGATGGCTTTTTAACCAAACCAGTGAACCAATCCAGCCTCATGGACACGGTGATTTCGACGTTAAGCCAATCAGAAGGTCTGCCACGCCCTACATCTCAACCTGACGATGCTGATG
>JAUZQP010000206.1 GCA_030950965.1 Mariprofundaceae bacterium | reverse complement strand
ACACGGGCGTGTATAGGGCAATACTCAGCAATCACACGCAACAACAATGAAAAACGATCAACAGAACCATTAAAGTAATCATCCATTGCTACCGAGCCAGGAAAATATTGCTTCATCCACGGATCATTCGATATATCCCGGACTGAATCCAATAATGGTTTGAGCTCTCTCCAGCCCTCCATCACATAGTCACGCGACTCATTTACTCTCATTTTAATGTGTACCCCTGCTTATTGATTACCAGCCAATCAGCGCAAATAAGCGCGTCTAAACCACCTGCAACATAAGCGCGAACAGCATCCTCTTCATTGCAAACAATAGGTTCTTCGTGCATGTTAAAACTAGTATTGATTAATGCAGGAACACCTGTAATTTTGTAATACGCTTTTAACAAAGCGTGTACTTCAGGATTATCCTCGCATCGTAACACTTGCGGTCTTGCTGTACCGTCAATATGCACAGCCGCAGGAATATGTTTTTTCGCCACAGCAGAAACATCGTAGGTAACCGTCATAAAGCGGGCGGCAATATGTTCAGGTTTCCACGCAGGAAAATACTCAGCTGCATGTTCTGCCATAATAATGGGCGCAAATGGCATGAATTCTGTTCGTTGTAATTTATCGTTCAGCCATTGATTGATCTTAGGATCGTCACAAGAGGCAAACAAGGTGCGATTACCCAAGGCACGCGGGCCGTATTCCATGCGCCCGCCTGCCCGCGCCACCACTTTTCCAGCGGCCAGTAACTGTGCTGCCTCATACGCTAAATTGACGGGTTGAACCCCTTGTAAGCCTTGCGCGACAATCGCAGCCTGCGCGCCTTCAGATGTGATCTGATAACCCAAATACACAGAGTCAAGGAAGCGTGGCGATAAACCCTCTTGCTGGCGCGCCATCGTCGCCAAACAAGCACCCACGGCTAAACCACCATCGCCCATATTGGGGTGAATATACACATTATTCACCACATCTAATTCCATGATACGTTGGTTCAGCTTCACATTAGCAAACACACCACCCGCGAGAGCTAAAAGACCGATACCTGTTTTATTCACCCAGCGTTGCACCAGCTCTGTAACGACCACTTCAGCAAACACTTGAATGCCAGCGGCAATGTCTTCATCTTTTAGACCTACTACCATATCTCGCATATCTTCAGCCGAAAACTTACGGAAAGCGATGCGACTTAACGCTCCGTTGAAGTAAGGGAGGTCATGCTTCCAGGTCAACAAACTCAATAATTTCTTACTTAAAGGTTCGCCGTTGCCATAGGCTGCTAAACCAACAATTTTACCTTCATGGCGATGCGCCTTAAAACCAAGGAACTCTGTCCAAGCGGTATAAACAATGCCAATGGAGTGTGCATAAGGTAGGGTTGCAAGGCAGTCCATGTGACCTGTTTGGGCACGCCAAATCGAACCACTGTGGCCATCACCATTGCCATCCAATGTAATCACCAATTGGGTTTTATCAGACCAAGGCGAACAATAATAAGCTGATGCAGCATGTGCTTCATGATGTAATACACGATGGCATGGGCGTGAAGACAAATGCGGTGGTAAACGACGCTGTTGAAATATGAGTTCTTTGCTAGCAATAACAAAGTATTCAAAGAATTTTCCAGCAAAATAGACCATACCACGTAATGACTGTACTTCTTTAAGCCAAAGATAAAAATTCAGCCAATTATCCATCATCTGCTGGAGTTTAAGTGTTCCGACCCAAGCCACTTCGATATCGGAAGGGATATCATCCGCCCATGCTTGAAGCGTGCAGGAAGGGAATCTTCCATCATTTTTATCCCGCGACAGGCGTTCTTCCTCAGTGGCAAACAACACTGCACCACGATCATCCAACAAAGCGATAGAGGAGTTATGAACCACCCGATTCGTTTCTAGGTAAGAGTAGCCATGAAGCCCTAAAATCTTTTTACTCATGCATCTTCCTTCATCGTCACCGTTCTTTCCTCTACCATCACTCCTGCCAAGCCAGCAGCGCACCATAGCATACCAAACACTGTGCTATAATACTCTTCAAAGGGCATTGATGTCATGGCGTGCGTCGCGATACCCAAAGCCGATAAACTTAACATACTGGCGGAGCTATGATTCCAATCTGCTGCCAAACCTTTACGAAACCAGACAATATACAAAGCTAGCAGCAATAATAGCCCCACAGGTCCCCAGCGCGCTAACATCATGATATAAAAATTATGTGGGCTGGATGGTGGTGGATTCGTGACATCTTCGGTAAAATGAAGCCCTAGCTCGGGATGCTCTTGTTGGAAGCTATGTGCCATCATAGGGAAGCTACCTGTCCCTGCGCCCAGCCAAGGATGTTGCCACCATGTCATCACACCCGCATACATTAAAGAGACGCGCTCTTCCGCCTGAGAAAAGTCCATCTGCTCCATGGCACGCAAGGAATCAACCGTTTGCATCACCCGTTTGCCACCATGAGATTGCGATAACACCACCATCAAAATAAGTAAAGCAGGCAATAGCCATAACATGGGGCGCCAACCAAAACGACGCAAATAGACTTGCCACACCACAAATAACAACAGTAATATTGCCTCAATGTAGCCACTACGCCCTTGCACCACAAACACCATGACGAACGATAATGCTGCTGCTGCCCGAGCACCCCAAGCCCATGCATCATGAGCACGATGGATATGCGCCCAGTGAATCAGCCATGATGCCCACAAGCCGTAAATTAAGCCAAAACCAATATGCCCAATAAACCCCGCAGGGTCAGCCGCCATCGAACCATTAGCAACAGGAAGCGTTAGTCCAAAAGCTTGCCCTACACACGCCAACAGTTGCAACAAAAGCCCCAGCGACAAGGCGAATAAAAAACGTTTACGCCACACGGGATCTTGTAATAAGCAAACAAACACGGGTAATAGCAACCATGCCCAATACTGAGGAAAAATATGCCAACCCCAGGCAACATCAGGAGTCCACAACATGCCTAAGAGCATTAAGCCAAAATAGCCTGCCCAGATATGAAAAAACAGAGGCCAATGTTGATAAGCAGCTTTTGCCCCCTGCCACCATAACCCTGTCAATAATGTACCCGCGAGCAACACACCAAACAAGGTGTTCGCTGCCCCTATCGAAAAAGGAAGTAACAACGCACTAAGACACAGCGTGCCACTCAACCAAGCTTGCATGCTTGCTCGACACCAATCTGCAACCTAACGTTGAGATGTTTTTCTAATCCCTTAAACATGCATACCCCATAAGCTACCGACAACCAAACAGCCTTATAGGAGGCTGATCGACAGTAGAATGTAACAAGTTGCGAATGCTGCCGTACAGTACTCCCACCGTCCACTGAGCACGACTCATTGCCTGACATTCCTTGCAAGCACGCGCTGTTTTTTTAGGGTTGCTTTTTGCGCGCATTAATACCCATGCTTTTCTGCCAGTCCGTACGATGGAACATCATTGCCGCAGGCGTCAGAAATGCATGTGCGTTTATTAGAGTGGGTCACATGTTCC
>JAUZQP010000205.1 GCA_030950965.1 Mariprofundaceae bacterium | reverse complement strand
TGGCGAAATGGTGTCACTGAGTGCTGTGGAAGAGCTGATTACCGAATGCTGGCCAGAGCAACTTCATGCTGTGGTGTCCTTCAGCCACCCGGCAAAAGGTGAACAACTGGTACTACTCACCACCCAACCAGAAGCCAACCGTAAAAAAATCATGCTCCTCGCCCAAGAAAAGGGGCTGAGTGAAATTCAAGTTCCGCGCGTCATATTCACCATTGAGGAAGTTCCACTCATGGGTACAGGTAAAATAAATTACCCCGAAGTACACCTCATAGCACGTCGTCTGATGCACGGTTCAGACACCGATAATACGCATTCAAAAATCGTCAATCACGATGATTTATTAACCAAAACAGGTGGCCATGCCGCCCACGGATGTTGATTTTCGCAAATAGCGGTCGAAGACGCGCTATTCAAACATCATCATTTCTTGGCATATGTGTGCAATATGACCCTCCTCGTTGCAAAAGGTGACGACTTCGGTATGCGGAACCAGTCTATGAGCGCGACCGTAGCGGTCTTCTTGCACCTCTTCGTGATCATTGCTACTCAGTACCAGTGATTGCTCTTCATGCAGCACATCAATAATCTCATAATATTTGCCTGCATAACGCACCTGTTTACCGATCAATGCAAGTGTTGTACCGCCATTTCGCAACCAGCTTTCCAATGTTTTAGTCATCTTATTCCTCCTGCAGCATCAATTGAAGCGTTCGTAGCATTTTGTTTCGTTCAATAACCAAGCGGAAGTTATTACCGCCGTTGCTGCGCCAGCAATGCGCCGCTCGAATACCTGCAAAGAGCAACGAACGCACGCGGTTGGTGTTGCAAGCATGATTTAAAAACTCAGGCTTACCATGAACCATGATGCGTGGCTTCAAGGTACTTAACGTGTCACCATAGAGCCCAGAAATCGCCGCGATACTGTTGTCATGTGCAGTATCGCCGAAGAATTCTATCTGTTTTTCTACACGGATGATACCATCACCAATCTTCTTTAACATTTCAGTTTCACGGCTTAAAGTTTTCTCCAAAGTCATCATACCCATCATATAGTGCATCACAACTTTGGCCTGCTCCCGATCACTGCCGCGCAACTCTCCTTTCAATATATCCAGCGTAGCACGGTGGTATTGTAGGGCGATAATGCGGTCTTGATCGGCAAAGAGCATATCGACCATGCGTTTAAATATAACCATGTCACAGCTGC
Organism: Mariprofundaceae bacterium; assembly: GCA_030950965.1. Lineage (GTDB taxonomy): Bacteria > Pseudomonadota > Zetaproteobacteria > Mariprofundales > Mariprofundaceae > AB-137-C09. The sequence goes on along the minus strand of JAUZQP010000205.1, from coordinate 1,335 downwards.
CCGTGCGTGCGACTTCATTCACCATCAGTGACACATGAGCCAAGGCTGCCAGTGCTACGATGCGATGGTGTAACGGAGAATCAGGCAAATCTATCATCGCTCGTATAATGCCGTGCAAATGGGATGCCGCAAGCGAATCGCTATGACTACCCGCTTGCACGGCGCAAACACAAAACGTACTATGCTGCGTTGATTTGTGAATAATTCAGGTTAGGTTCGTTGTACCGAGGAGGAATGAATGAGTAGGCGTAGACAGGCAAGAGCAGCATTAAGGATCGGTGATTATAAAGCTGCTGCTGAAGCTTTTACTGCATTGGTGGTAGAAACACCTCAAGATATTGATCTTTACCTGCAAGTCGCACGCTGCTACCAACAGGCTGAAGAGACTCAACAAGCCGCCGCTTGGTATCTTAAAACGGCGCAGTTGTACGTAGATAAAGGCATCGGAGTGCAAGCCGTGGCATTGTTGCGTATTTACCGTGAGCTGCGTCCTGACGATATTGAAACATGCCGCACTATGTTCCGCCAATGCCGCATGCAAACATCCGAACCAGAAGACCTGTTGGACATGCTCTCCGAAAACGATCAGGCATGTTACACCATGCGTTATGGCGAAATTTTCACGGCATTGGATGATGCCAGCTTTGATGCATTGCTCGATGATATGCAGGTACGCGAACTACAAGATGGTGACACATTGGTGAGTATAGGTGAACCAGCAGAATCGCTATTTCTGATTGCCGAAGGCGCGGTTCAAGCATGGATGGTGAAGCGTGGTGAGCGCGTTTCTCTTGGCAAAATAGGTGCTGGTGGTGTATGTGGTGAAGTGCCTTTGTTTATTGGTTCGCGCCAACGTACGGGTGATTTAATTGCCTGTGGCGCCACCCGAATTGTTGAAATTCGTTACGCCTTACTCAAGGAAGTGCAGCAAAAAGACCCCGCTATTTCGCAACGCATTGATGCGCTATACCACCGCCATTTACTGGAACGGCAATTGGCATTAAATCCTTTCTTTGGTGCTTTATCTGCCTCCCTGCGACAACAAATAGCAGGGGAGATGATTGTCGTTCGCGTGCAAAAAAACGGCGTTATTTTTAACAAGGGCGATAGTAGTTTGGATGTTTACTTGGTGCGTTCAGGTGCCCTAGCGATCAATATTGCTATGCCTGGTGAACAGGTGCAGCTTAAAATGGTTCAAGGTGGCAGCGTGATCGGTGAGACCACCATTGCCGATAACGGCACGCGTGCTATGACTGTACAGGCGGCAAGCGATGCGGTGTTATTGCGCTGGAGTGGATCAGCTTACCAAGCCTGTTACCAAACCCATCCCGCCCT
>JAUZQP010000204.1 GCA_030950965.1 Mariprofundaceae bacterium | reverse complement strand
GCATCATTCGGCAATACTAGTTTTGGCTCCATCTTCACCCTGTACGGCGCATCGGTCGACGTAACCTATGACTTAAACTTCTTTGGTAAGGCCCAACGGTTCTTGGAAGCGCAGCAAGCGGGCATTGATTTTAATGCCATTCAACTGCGTGCTGCACGATTAACCTTGGTGGGCAACATCATCACCACCGCCGTGCAGGAAGCGGGTTTGCGTGCGCAATTGGCAGCACAGCAAGAGGTCATCCATGCCGAACAACAAGCACTGAACATCAGTGAACAGCGTTACGCCTTGGGCGCGATTGCCAAGAACGAACTGCTATTGCAGCGCACGGCAGTAGCACAGTTGCAAACAGCATTACCACCGTTGCGTAAGGCGTTGGCATTCAGCCGTCATCAACTCGCCGTCTTGGTCGGGGAGATGCCCCGTGAAGCAGACTTGCCGACATTCACCTTGGCTGAGTTGTATATGCCCAAGAATTTACCGCTCACCTTACCCTCGAAACTGGCTCAGCAACGCCCTGATATTCAAGGTGCAGAAGCCTTGCTGCATCAAGCAAGTGCGCAATTAGGCGTAGCAACGGCGAATTTATACCCACAATTTTCTATTAGTTCAGGCATGGGAACCCAAGGCACGCGGCTGATTGATCTGCTCTCGACCAAGCCTATTTGGAACTTGGGTGCAAACCTCGTGCAACCCCTGTTTCACGCGGGTGAATTACGCGCCTACAAACGCGCCGCCGAAGCAGATTATGAACAGGCACGCGCCATTTACCGTAGCACCTTGCTGCAAGCCTTTGGCAATGTAGCCGACGCACTGCAAGCCCTGCAACACGACCAACAAAGTTATCATTTACAGCTTCAAACCGAAGCCTTGGCGAAAGAGAGTCACACCTTGGCAGCGGAGCAATTCGCCCAAGGCGCAAGCTCGCAGCTCGCCTTGCTCACCGCACAAAGCCAATGGCAGCAATCACACATCGCCGTCATCCAAGCCCGCGCCACGTTGTTAAGCGACACTGCTGCTCTATTGCAAGCCTTGGGCGGAAGTTCATTGGAAAAGGAAGATGACGATGAAAATCATAGCTATTTACACCCATAACGTTGGGCCGCTGAACGATGATTCTATCTTGCTGAAAAATGACTGGACGGAAGAAACAGAGAAACAAGTATTGTTCACAGGGGTTAATGGCTGCGGTAAATCAACCTTGCTACGTGCTATTGCTATGCTTTGGGATGCCACAGGCTATTGGCTGGATCATCAAAAAACACTGCCACGAAAACACGAAGCTTTTACATGGCTGACACAATGGGCAGAGGGCATTGTTGTGGTTGTGGATGGTGTGCAACCCCTCTATGAGCAGCCACTCGCCTTTGTCTTTGGTACAACGGCATGGATTGCAACGGTGAAAGCACAGCATCCTAATGCTGTTTTTCTAGGAGAAACCGTCAAAGCCTTAGCGAAGTCTGGTAGTTACACGCGAACCTTGGATCTGCCCCAAGGTGAGTGGCTTGTCGAGTGGTGTAACCATCGAAGAAAAATGATGTTATCGTATGATAACGTGGATGCACCGAATATGATTTACTTGGATGCTGAGGAACGGCGTTGGGTTAAACCCAAACGGAATATTGCGGAGCCATTGCCTGAGTTATTATCCCAACGCTGGCTAAGTCGTTACATCGTTTCTGAAGACTGGAAGGGGCAATTGGAAGCATCGTTGATTACGTTGAAAACAACACAGCTTCATCGCTTCCATGAGATTATTCGCTACCTCAATGGTTTTTTAATGGGCAAAGAAATTGTTACTGATATTCAACCGAACGAAGGGCGTTTGCGCGTGAAAATTGCAGGGAAGCGCGGCGTTTATCATTACTTGGATGAATTGAGCTCGGGTGAACATCAGGTGCTTATTATTATTTATGTTGTCAGTCGTTGGATGCAAAATGGCAGCGTTGTGCTGATTGATGAACCTGATTTGTATGTGCATCCCTCCCTGGTTTCCCCTTTGCTGACGGCGTTAGAGCAACTGGTGGTGGCAGAGCGGAATGGTCAACTACTGATTACCTCCCACGCTACAGATGTTTGGCAGCGTTATGAACATCATGGGGTACGTGTAGAACTTGGCTCGCAGAATGCAAGCTCATGAGTCATCTACAAGATAAAATTCGCGATATAGAAGAGCAAAAGGTCGGAGCAAGTCATAAAAGGGTGCTGTTGGTAGAGGGCGTGGATGATGTTCATGCCATCACTGAATTCGCCCAAAAGAAAGATGCCAACATGTTAAAGCAATGGGTGATTACCGAAGCAGGGAAGAAGTACGATGTATTGGCTATGCTGGAAAAGAAACCCGAATGGTTAGGCATTGTGGATCGAGATGAATGGACGCTTGAAGTGATTCGTGAAAAAGAAGAAGCTTGTCCTAACCTTTGGATTTTACCACGCTTTTGTATCGAAAGTTATGTGATTGTACCAAGTGAGTTATGGGCTGCATTACCACAGAATCAAAAGCTAAAAATTAACGGCGGTCAACAAGCGTTGGAAGAAGAGATACGCAAGTATATGGATCGCTGGCTAAAACATGGTGTGTTGTGGTCAACGATCAACCCACTTTTGGAAGGGCTGCGAGCCAAAGGGTTCAAAGAAAAGCTACTGAAACCTCAAGTAGCATTGGATGAAGCCACCATTCAGAACACTTTGAAAGAATGGCACGATTATCTAAATCCAGACAAGCTATGGTCAGATTATGAACAACAATTGGCAAGCGTGCAGGATCTACCGTTTGAAGACCAATTGAAGTGCTGGGTTCATGGAAAGTTGTTTTTCAACTCGGTGATCAACAACGTACTCAATCAATCATTAGGTGTACAAAAATCCAGTAAACGGCGAATCGATCTTTTTAAGAGCTGCCCTACGCCCAATGATTTTGATGGTTTGTGGCAAAGAATGTCGACTCATCCGTAGGGGCAGGTCTCGCGCTTGCCTATTCCCCAACAACAAACAAAGGATGAACTATTATGACCAAACGAATGATTATGATGTTACTCATGATGGCTGCCGTGATTGGCGGTGTTATCTGGTTTCAGATGTTCAAAGCCAAAAAGATGGCAGAGTTTTTAGCCGGTAATGCTGCGCCGCCAGCTATGGTTACCGCGATGGAAGCACCAGAAAGCGATTGGCAACCCCAATGGCATGCGGTGGGTTCTTTGCGTGCCAAACAATCGGTAAACATCAGCAGCGAAGTGGCTGGACTGGTGGCAAAGGTCGGCTTCACATCGGGGCAGGTTATCAAGCGCGGTGACGTGTTGCTCACTTTGGACTCCAACACCGCACAAGCACAGTTGCAGGCATTGAAGGCCGCCGAAGTGCTTGCCGCTTCAACCTTGCAGCGTGATCTTCAGCAATACCGTGTCCATGCCGTGAGCCGTGCCAAGTTGGATGCCGATGAAGCAGACCTAGCGGTAAAAAAAGCGCAGGTCAAAGAGCAACGGGAGCGCATCGCGCAAACACGCATTACCGCACCCTTTGATGGCGTGGTTGGCATTCGTCATATTGATGAAGGACAATACATTCGCCCCGGTGATGTAGTGACCAGTTTAACCAATCATTCACAGCTTTTCGTCGATTTCAGTCTGCCGCAGCAGGTGTTGGCAGAGCTGGAGAGCGGTCAGCCTGTGCGCGTTCGTGTCAACGCTTTCCCCGAGGAGGATTTTGCAGGGCATATTACCGCTCTGAACCCCAACGTGGATGCTGCCAGCCGTAATATACAGGTAGAAGCGCAAATGGATAACCCCCAAGGTCAGTTGCTGCCAGGCATGTTTGTGCAGGTCGCCATCAACCACGGCACATTGCAACACGCGATTACCCTGCCACAAACAGCGTTGAGTTTTCAGGCTTATGGTGCAACAATATTTCTTGCTAAAGCGGAACAAAAAGATGGCAAAGAGCTATGGAAAGCAGAACAGGTATTCGTTAAAACAGGTGCAAAACGTGGCGACCAAGTAGCTATTTTGGAGGGTGTGAAAGCTGGCGACAAGGTGGTCACCAGTGGGCAAATGAAATTGCGCAATGGCACGGTGTTGGTGATTGATAACCGCGTCGAACCGAGCAATGACGCAACTCCTATGCCGCAGGATCGTTAAACGATGAACTACACCGATGTATTTATCAAACGCCCTGTACTGGCGACCACCATCAGCTTGCTGATTTTGGTGTTGGGACTGCAGGCCATCAACCAGCTACCTATTCGTCAGTACCCCGAAACGCAGAATGCTGTGGTTACGGTCAGCACGGTCTATTACGGCGCGGATGCCAAAACAGTGGCAGGCTTTATCACTCAGCCGCTGGAAACGGCGATTGCACAGGCTGGCGGCATTGATTACCTCTCGTCGGTCAGTGTCAGTTCTGCTTCGACCATTTCCGCTACGCTGCGCCTAAATTATGATTCCAACCGTGCATTGACCGATATTAATGCCAAGGTCAATGCGGTACTCAATCAGCTACCAGCGCAGGCACAGCAGCCCGTGATTACCGTGCAAGTCGGTGAAACCATTGATGCCATGTACATGGGATTTTTCAGCGATGTGCTGGAGAATAATCAGCTCACCGATTATCTGTTGCGTGTGGTCAAGCCACAACTCGATGGCTTAGATGGTGTACAGGAAGCGGAAATCATCGGTGCGCGTCAATTTGCGCTGCGTGCTTGGCTGGATCCTGTGCGCATGGCAGCACACGGCATTACCGCAACCGATGTCAACGTGGCATTAGCCAGCAATAACTTCCTTGCCGCGCTGGGACGCAGTCAAGGGCAGATGGTGACGGTGGATTTAAACGCTGCCACCGATGTGCATTCGGTGGAGGAGTTCCGTCAACTCATCATCCGCCGCAACGGCAATGGCACGGTGCGCCTGCAAGATGTCGCCAACGTCACGCTGGGCGCGGAAGACTACCAACTGTCCACCGCCTTTGATGGTAAACGCTCGGTGTTTGTCGGCATCAAAGTCGCCCCCGATGCCAATGTATTAGAGGTCACCCAGCGCGTGCGCGATGCCTTCCCCGATATTCAAGCGCAGATGCCCACAGGCTTGACGGGTAAAGTGGTCTATGACGGCACCAAGTTTATTCAAAGTTCCATTGATGAAGTGATCAAAACCCTGCTCGAAGCCCTGCTCATTGTAGCGTTGGTGGTGTTTTTATTCCTTGGTCACTGGCGTGCGGTGATGATTCCGCTGATTGCCATTCCGCTATCGCTGATTGGTGCGTTTTTTATGATGGAAGCCTTGGGTTACACCATCAACTTACTGACTTTGCTCGCCTTGGTATTGGCGATTGGGC
>JAUZQP010000203.1 GCA_030950965.1 Mariprofundaceae bacterium | reverse complement strand
ATGGTTTTAGTAACGGTTAGGGCGTGGGCGCGCTTCGTTCACTGTCAAGTCACGACCCAAGTGGTCACGACCATTCAATGATGCGATTGCGTTAGCACCACCATCATCATTAGTCATTTCAACAAATGCAAAACCACGACTGCGTCCTGTTTCACGGTCAGTAATGATTTTTACAGATTCTACTTCACCGAATTCTGAAAACACGTCACGAAGATCATCTTCCGAAGAACGGAAAGAAAGATTGCCAACATAAATATTCATCTAAACAAAGTCCTTAAACCAAGTTGCGCTAGTGCAACTTCCATTAACAATATGTTACAGCCATAACAAGCTGTAACCAAGTTACTGCCGACGCTTCAAGCGATTCGACAGAACTTGGCGATATGATCTATATTTATTGTGTCATATCAATCACTTTGCTAAAATGTGTGGCAAAATAGCCCACAATTTGACAGAAAAGGTGAGTAAGGGTTGATCTGAATGATTCGCAGTGCGGCCGGGCAAGGTCGTTTATTCTGGTGGGTGAAAATCCCGCTCCGGTAAGGATTAGCCATCCGCCAGGAAGTGAACCTTGGGTCGGCGGAAGTAAGGTAACTCGCAATAAATAACCCACCAAACTAGCTTGTCTTTTTGCCCAGCATCGGCGTTGCAAAAAAGCTTACATAGCAAGCTATGCTTTGCTTTTTTCGCCTTGATGCGGAACAAAAACCCTGCGCGATTTTGGTAGGTTATTTATTGCGAGTTACCTAATCTTCTGGTTCCCATGCTCTGCGTGGAAACGAGGGGCAAGTAAAGTAAAGTGTAAATCAAGACATGAAGGATGCCCCAAATAATTCGTTTATTTTTTCCCTAGTGCCATGCGTTCGCTGCCATCAAATGCGGAGTCTTGATGAAAAGCATCTGCCTTTTTTGCTGTTATGATATAACAATCTACTGGCGCATCTCTATTTTTTACATGAATACAGCCTTTGCTTTGCGCATGGAAATAGCTTTTACTGTTGTTATAGGTGGCCGCGCTAATCAACACCTCATCTGGAGCGGCATGATCCGCCATGCGCGAAGCTACATTGACGGCATCGCCAATAACGGTGTAGTCCATTCGATCCCGTGAGCCAATATTACCAGCCACCACCTCCCCTGTATTTATGCCCACGCGAATATGAAATGCCGTGCGACCTTCGCGCTGCCATTTTTTCATTAAATGGTAGGTTGCTGTTTGTAGGTCTAATGCTGTACTTACCGCATCAACCGACACTTGATACAGGGGTGTAGTCAGTCCAAACACTGCCATCACAGCATCACCAATGAATTTATCGACCACGCCATTGTGACGATAAATAATTTGCACTGCGACATCAAAAAACTCATTCAATAAAGCAACTATCGATTCGGGTGACATTTTCTCCGAACTTTTGGTGAAGGCGCATATATCGACAAAAAGCACCGCAACACGGCGGTGCTCACCACGCAAACCATGGCTATGTGAACTATTATTATCCATAATCTTACTAACAATTTTCGGGTCAACATAGGGGCTTAACTCAGCCAAGCGTCGTTCGTATTCGATAAAACCTTTGCGTGATTCACGTAAAAGTTCCACGGTCACGGTATCAAATTTTTTGCGCCCTTCGTCTAATTCGCCAATTAAAGCATTAAAGTTATTGCGTATATCAGCTACTTCCGAAGTGTTTTTTTTATAAATAGGCAGGGCTTGGTAGCGGCCACCGGGACGTTGTGTAAAGGCACTACTGCGCGCAAGCTCCAGTAAATCATCCGAAAAGGTTTGAAGAATATGAAAGCCTGCCAAATGGAACAGCAATACCATGGCACACATCAAACTAATACTTTCCGTTAGCGTCATATTGGCTTGAATAAAAACATATGTGGTCAACAAATAAGGAATAAGCCCCAGCAATGCCAACACCAAATGGATTTTTTGCTTGAACTGCGTGCGCTTCACCAACATAAATGGGGGGGGATCTCCTTAAGGGACGAGGGGAAAATAAAATATCTATTTTTACTCGTCTATGAGTACAGCTTCAAGGCGCAGAATTCATATCTATCGTATAAATTGGACACTTAATATTTTCTGCGACCCTAAGCTAAGGCAACGCGCAATAAATAATCTACCAAGCTCGCTTGTCTTTTTGCCCAGCAGCGGCGTTGCAAAAAAGCTTACATAGCGAGCTATGCTTTACTTTTTGCGCCTTGATGCTGAATAAAAAAACCTGCGCGATTTTGGTAGATTATTTATTGCGAGTTACCTAACATAATGAATGTCAGCTTAGCGACATCGTGCCGCAAGGAGCAGTGTAGAGCCCCCAGGCTAGGAGGCAAGCATGGAGATGTGGTTTATTCGCCGCAGGTTTTCATATTCATACGCTGAGTAGAGGACGTAGCAGCGTTAGGTGCGTGCGTGTTACGATCATGCTTTAACCATGTAATCATGAAAAATGTGACAGCAAATACGGTCACCTGCAAGCCACTGGGGCGTTCATCGTAACCCATGAGCACATGCAGCAACTCACCTAACATACTGTCTTGAGATAATAGTGTTGAGCTATCCCATAACGGTTCAATCAAGGGTGGAACCCATTCAATTAACACCAAGTTCCAACAGGCTTGTGATGCCATCCCCGCAGCGATGAGCGTTAATAACCATGCGATCACATGAAAAACATGATGTAAAGGAATTTTTAATAGACCACGATAGAGTAAATAACCCAAGCCTGCCCCCAACAGCATGCCCAGCACTGCCCCGGTGATCATCTCTTGACTGTTTTGCTCGCTGACCTGCCATGCACTAAATAAAAAGAACACCGCTTCCGAGCCTTCACGCACCACCGCGCTAAAGGCAATGAACAGCAAGGCTACGCCCGACAACTCACCCGTAGAGAATTGTTGCCCAGCCCACTTCATTTTAGTAGCGATCTCTTTCCCTTGACGACTCATCCACACCACGGTCCACGCGAGGAGCACCGAAGCCAATAATAAAACCACGGCATTGAATATAAACTCACCCGAGCCATCAAACGCGCCCTCCATCTCCTCCATAAAAATAGCTAGAAATACAGCTCCGCTAAGCCCCAGCCCCATACCACCAAAAATCCACTGACGACTATGTGCCACACCGCGTGTTGCGGCCATTAAAATACCAATAATTATTGCCATTTCGAGCATCTCTCGAAACACAATCGTTAATGATGCGATCATTTCAACTCCTTTTTACGACTGACAATCACGGCACAAGCCGCGAATAATCAGTGAATGATTGTGTGCAACAAAACCATGCGCTTGCGCCATTTCGCTTTGTAGCACTGCTATATATGGGTGGCAAAATTCTTCGATACATCCGCATTGACTGCACAGTAAATGATCATGTTGTTGCTTATCAATACGCTCATAACATTTTCGTTCATTAATAAATACTGAGCCAATCAACGTTGCCTCTTCTAGCACTGCCAATGTTCGATACACTGTAGCTACCCCAATGCGCTGACCGGATTGTTGTAATGCCTGCAATACTGATTCAGCATCCCAATGGGCAGAGGAGCCATTGATGATAGTCAGAATAGCGGTACGTTGGGAGGTTAATCGAATTGGCATGCCGCAACTATATTGATAATGATTATCAATATCAAGCTAAAGGGCTACCGCCGCGCTGCCAAGGCAATAGCCCACGGGATTCAATACTGACGCGAGCCACCACACCTAATGCTGCTAACATACTCACCAGAGCCGAACCGCCATAGCTGACAAAAGGAAGCGGCACACCTACGACAGGTAAAATGCCCGAAACCATACCGATATTCACAAAGATATAGAGCATAAAAATACTGGATATACCAATGGTCAACAACGAAGCAAAACGTGTGTGTGCAGCCGCTGCAATATACAGCATGCGATGAATGAAGATGGCAAACAACAGCAGCAAGATCATCACACCCATCAGCCCCAGCTCTTCTGCCAGCACCGAAAAAATAAAATCCGTGTGCTGTTCGGGTAAAAAGTTCAATCTTGATTGTGTGCCATTAAGGTAGCCTTTACCCCATAAGCCACCAGAACCAATAGAGATCATCGACTGAATGACATGGTAGCCTGCACCTAAAGGGTCGGCTTGTGGGTCAAAAAAGGTTAATACTCGTTGCCGTTGATAGTCATGAATATGTTGCCACATATACCAACCAACCAAGGGTAGGAAGGCGACAATGGCAAAGAAATAACGCCATGGAAAACCAGCTGCGATCAATACTGCTACCGCTGCCATCAATAATACCAAGCAGGTTCCTAAATCGGGCTGGATGACAATCAAGGCAGCAGGTGCCGCAGCCAATAGACAAGCCATGCCAATGGATCGCCATTGGTCGGCATCACGGTTGGCAAACCAATGTGCCAATACCAGCATCAACGCCCACTTCATGACCTCGGAGGGCTGCAAATGCACAGGGCCTAAATTCAACCAACGTCGCGCCCCCATTTGCACGTCCCCCATCAAGGGAACCAACGCCAAGCAGATCAAAGCCAGTACAAAAACAGGCCATGCCAACAGACCCATGACGCGCAATGGAATCATCGCGATGACCAAAAAACCACCCACTCCCAAGAGCCAATATAACATCTGCTTATACCAGAGCTGAATTACACCCAGGTGGACAGCGGAATACAGGGTTAATAACCCCATGCCTGCCAGCAGCAATAAGGTGATCAGTAGCCAGCGGTCAATCAGCAGCCAACACTTACAATAATGAATCACCGTGTAGCCTCACTTGCTGCCACGGCATCAACCACAGCTTTGGCAATGGGTGATGCACCACTGCTCCCATGACCACCATGCTCAACAAAAATAGCAAAGGCAATGCGTGGTTTATCATAGGGTGCAAAGCCCATGAACCATGCGTGATCACGGTGCTTTTGTTTCACACCCTTGCTTTTATACACCCTGTCTTTTTGCGACATACCGACCACTTGCGCCGTTCCCGTTTTGCCTGCCATTGGCCATGCAGCATGATGTACATAACGGTATGCTGTGCCGCCAGGGGTGTTTGCCACATCCGTCATGGCATGGCGAATCTTATCCAGTTCTGCAGTAGCTAAATCTACATGGTGCATGATTTCGGGGGCTAAGCCATGTAGAAGATGCGGTTTAAGCACATCGCCACCATTGGCTAGGGCGGCGGCAAAACGCGCCATTTGTAGCGGTGTTACGGTTACCATTCCCTGACCAATGGCCGTAATCATTGTCTCCCCAGGGTACCATGCCCGTGTACGTCCGCGTCGTAAAAAACCTTGAGCCGCAGGTAGATGACCGCGTGCCTCAGGGGATAAAGCGATGCCTGTATATTCGCCAAACCCCCAGCGTTGTGCCTCTTCTACAATCGGACGCATAC
>JAUZQP010000202.1 GCA_030950965.1 Mariprofundaceae bacterium | reverse complement strand
AGACTATCATCCGTGTTGAGTACATGATGAGCGGCAATACGCCCCAGCAAACAGATCACACGCGGCTTTACCGCATGAATTTGCGCATCCAAATAGGCACGACAGGCAGCAACCTCTTGCCCCGAAGGGTCACGGTTCCACGGTGGCATACATTTGATACTATGGGTAAGATAGACCTGCTCGCGCTTCATGCCTATGGCGTTAATCATACGATTGAGTAACTGCCCTATTTTACCGACAAAGGGTTCACCTTGGCGGTCATCATCCGCCCCTGGTGCTTCACCAATGAACATCAGATCAGCCGCTGGATCACCACAAGCAAATACCGTCTGTGTACGCCGTTGCGACAGGTCACAGGCAGTACAACACGCCACTTGTTGCGCCAAGGCAGATAATGGTGTGTCAGTTTGAACCACCGGTATGGTGATAGCAGCAGGCGGCACTGGCTGTTTGTCTATAACGGGTGGGGTGATTATGGGCTGGGGTGCAACAGGTTTAGCTACGGCAGGCTGAATGGTAGGCATGTGTTGCAGTAAAGCCTTCACAGGCAAAGGTCTATTAGATTCTGTAGGCTGCGTTACTGCTCTATAAGCAGGTAGCAATGGTGTTTGCACACCGATCTCTTGCAAGTATGCTGTAACAAAATGAGCCGATAATGGGGCAGTCACTGTTTATTTTCCGATACAGAATTCGGAGAATACACGGTCGAGAATATCTTCTATATCTCCCATCCCGACAATTTCTGCCAGTGCCGAATGGGCGCGGCGTAACTCCAGTGTTGCCAGATCCAGCGTTGCTTCATCACCCAATAAATGGCATGCCGTTTGCAAAGCTTGGCTGGCGCGTTGTACGGCATCACGGTGACGGCTGCGGGTAATCAGTGGCGTTTCATCGCCTGCGGGTTCATCACCCAAACATGCAGCCATCGCATCTATCACATCAGACAATCCTTGCCCTTGATGTACCGATAAAGGTAGATAATGTGCGTCCCATGTTACGTCATCAGCTACAGCATCAACCTTATTCATCACGTACACATGCGGCGATATGCCTTCAGGAACAATCCATGTCTCAGGGCGTGTAGCATCGGCGACTAAAACGGTTACATCGGCCATCTCTGCTTGTGAACGAGCACGGTATACGCCCTCTTGCTCAATCGCATCGTTACTATGGCGCAAGCCCGCCGTATCGAGCAAACGCACAGGAATGCCGTGAATATCAAAATCTACTTCCAACACATCGCGCGTCGTACCAGCCGTGGCACTGACGATGGCACGGTCACGTCCGGATAAAGCATTGAGCAAACTGGACTTGCCGACATTCGGCGTACCGACAATCACCGCTGTCGCACCATTGAACAGCCGTTCGCCAAAGTCCGCTTGGCGCAACATCGCAGCGATGGGTTGCAGTAATGGTTGGGTAATTTGATCGCGTAATTGATCAAGAAATAGAGGGGGGATTTCCTCTTCGGGGAAATCAAGACACGCTTCAGCATGCGCCGTGATGCCGAGTAGCTCGTGCATCCGCTGCTGGATCATGTGTCCAAATTCACCCGCCAAATGACGCTGAGCCTGTCGTGCGGCGCGTTCTGTCGCGGCATCAATGCAGGCAATCACCCCTTCGGCTTGCGACAAATCCATGCGCCCGTTGGCAACTGCACGCCGCGTGAATTCACCTGCTTGAGCAGGGCGACAACCCAACGCATAACAGTGGTGTAAAATAGCCTGCAAAAGCACAGGACTGCCATGCCCTTGCAATTCGACCACATCTTCACCCGTGTATGAAGCTGGCGCGGGAAAGTACAACACCAGCCCTTCATCTAAACAGGTGTCGTGGTCAAACCAGCGACACAAATGGGCATAACGGGGCGTAAAGCTCTCTTTGCGTTGGCATAGCGTCATTGCCACTGCCACTGCTTGCGTGCCAGAAAGGCGAATAATACCGATGCCACCACGCCCTGCTGCCGTGGCGCAGGCTGCAATCGTTGCACCATCCGACACGGCAGCAGCGTGCATTATAGAGCCTTGTTAATCTTCATCACATACCATTGTTGGGCAATGGACAGCACGTTATTGACGACCCAGTACAGTACTAAACCTGAAGGGAAGAACAGGAACATCACCGTGAACACAGGTGGCAAAAATTGCAGTACCTTAGCTTGCATAGGGTCAGTAGGTTGTGGGTTCAACTTCTGCTGAATAAACATGGATGCACCCATGACTACAGGCAAGATAAAGTAGGGATCCTGCACCGAAAGATCCTGAATCCACAAGACGAAAGGAGCTTGACGCATCTCAATGGACATGAGCAATACTTTATACAGGGCAAAAAACACAGGAATCTGAATAATAATGGGCAAACAGCCGCCCATGGGGTTCACCTTGTTCTTTTTATACAAGCCCATCATCTCTTGACTCATGCGCTGACGGTCGTTGCCATGCAAATCTTTGAGGCGTACCAATTCGGGTTGTAGCTTACGCATACCAGCCATAGAGCCATAGGCTTTGTGTGTCGGGTAAAAGAAGATCAGTTTAATACTCAAAACCAAAATGATGATCGCCCAACCAAAGTTATGCACGTAATCATACAGCCATAGCATGAACTCATGCATGGGCTTGGCAATAAAAGCAAACCAACCGAAATCAACGGAGCGTTCTAAACCAAGATCCATAGATTTTAACAAGGGGATAGATTTTGGCCCAATGAATAGGGTACTATGAAAGATTGCATCACCCTGTTCAACTACGCCATCATCAAGCACTCCCGATTGGTAAGAGAGTCCATCACCTTTATAAAAATACTGGTAGCTACGGTTTGCATCGCCAATCAGCGCGGTAATGAAGTAACGATCCATCATCGCCGTCCAACCGCCCAAAGCGGCCATTTGAACAGGCTTTTGCTCATCAAGATCATCGTAGTCAACTTTCTTTAACTCACCATCTAAGAAGCCTGTCGCTCCGATGTGCTCATAAAAAGTATTCAATGATTTATCAGGATTGCGCTGCACGACTTGACGGAACATCTTCATGCCCGCACCTTCAACAATGCGATCTTCGATGTTTACTAAATAGCTACCAGGCGTCATGCGCAAGGTACGCTGCCATACCATGCCATTGTCTAGCACCGCTTGGAAGCGTGCCTCTTGCTTGGAATCACTGGAGTCAATGCGACTAAATGGTGTAGCAATGCGCGCATTCACTACGCCAGTATTGACATAGCTCGCACGCGTTTCGGTAGAGTTTTCTAATGTTTTTTCACCAAGGACATGCACATTAGCAGCGCCGGGCTCAATACCTTCGGTGTAATCCAGCAATTCAGCATCTGTCAGCCAACCACGTTCATCCATGGATAAACGCAATAAATCGTTATTCACCGTATAACGCTGATGATTTCCGCCATCACCCTGCCCTGAAGCTGACGATGTTTTCGCTACTGAAGCTGAGGCAATATCTTCTGCCGTAGCACGCAACTCGGGCATACTGCGGGGTGCCGACGGCACACTTGGCGCGCTGCTTGAGTCCGTCGTTACCATTTGCGTGTGATCAACCGTCGCCTCTTCTGGCGCAGGGAACAACGCGCTCCAAATCCATAAAATACCAACCGACAACACGACGGCGAGCAGCAAATTGCGTTGCTCCATAGTAAAAAACTCCTAATGGGGATGATGATGCTTTTCTGGAACGGGGTCATACCCGCCTGTAGTAAAGGGGTGACAGCGTAAAAAACGACGCGTTCCCAAAAACACGCCGCGCAGTATCCCATGAAGCTGCACAGCTTCAAGCATATATTGCGAACAACTGGGGGTGTACATGCAACGACTGGGAATAAAAGGTGATATAAAATATTGGTAGGCACGAACAGGCCATAGGACGATCCGTTTCATGATCTAGACCGTTTTAACACGCGATCCAAACCGCCTTGTATCGCTGCCTTCAAGGCTTCGCCTCGTCCTTGCCAAGTTTGGCTAGAGGAGCAAGGAATGAGCAAAATATCAACCGCTTGCAGCCGCGCATCATGGTGACGAAAAGTCTCGCGAACCACCCGTTTGAGGTGATGCCGCGCCACTGAGTTGCCATATTTACACGAAACGGCAAAACCAATGCGACCATGCGGTAAATTATTGGGGCGTTGCACAAAACGAAAGCCATCAAACTGCAATCGACGTGCTCCGCGCATAGCCGCGAAATCCGCTTTACTCCGCAAGCGATGGGATGGCGGAAAAGCATGACCTTCACGAGGAGGCTGTTCGACAATAGAAAGACCTACTGCGGAATCCCCATTTCGGTCATGATTCTCGTCTATTTTCGTTAAATAGACCCTGTTATTCGCCTTAAATAGCCGAAAATCATGACTCAAAATGGGAATCCCTCGCTACGATCTCTATTGTCGGACAGCCTCCTAGCCATAACTCAAGCTTTACCCATAAAAAAATAGCCAGGACGAACCCAGCTACCTTGCAAACGGAATCGGCGCATCATGCAACCGCAACCCATGTTAAACTAACAGCTTAGGCGTGTGCGACCTTTGGCACGACGACGATTAATAATCGCGCGACCAGAACGTGTAGCCATACGTGAACGAAATCCATGACGACGAGCGCGGCGAATCCGACTTGGCTTATAGGTGAAACTCATGCTGTATTACCTCTGCGACCTGCAAGCACGCAAATCGTAAATTTTAATTCTTAACTGTTCGTTTCATTATATTTACCATCAAAGGATAATAAATAATGAAGCGAGAACCACTCTTGACGGCACTACTCTGAGCAACGACCTCACAAAAGGGTCGCGAATGATAAAATTTCATTACCACTTGTCAATCACAAAAAAAAATCCGTTAGAAAATATTTTTATTGAGGAGCCACTTGCAAAAAATATGGAGGGCGATTTGCTTCCACTTCGGCCAAAATTCGATCCATGGAACCACCACGCATCTCGTTCTTCCTCAAAAATGAATGAGAAGTGGGATTGCAACTCATCCACCCAGTTTTTCACAAGTGACTCTTATAGCTATCATTTCGCGGTTAATACTTCGGTGTTGGGGTGGAATGCAAACCATGCAAACCAAAAGGCTGTGAGTGTGTGGATGGTTTTGCCATTACTGTCGCTTATCGTGGCACTTTTAGCATCGTCATTGTATTTAATAATCAGGTCCAATCCTGCGAAATGGTCGTGAACGGGCATAGTCATCTTCGCCAATTCCACAAATGGATACGCCTTGGTATGACCTTTAACACTAATGCCAATCACCCGATCTTTAGCACGGTAGCGTGAATCAGAAACAGAAATAGGAAAATACAAAGTATCGTGCGTATCGTAGCCAGCGTAAGGCGATGCGTCATAATTTCTCACATAGCCTGTCTTAGAGGAAAGAACTTGTGTTTTAGGGTGCTGCTGCTTCCAATCAACCCAACGTGTATGTTCCAATGGAATGGTTATCAACAGCTCCCCTTTGAATGATCCTGTAACGGCTCTGTTTTGAATTTGTGACCACAAAGAATCAGTTTTCCGATCGTACATGAGTACATCATTGTTGTATAACAACCCGGACACAGCAAACATTAACCGTTGCCCTCGAACCATCGTATCAAAGGCTACTCCCGTACCGCACAATGGACAAAAACTAATGAGAACAGGTTTACCATTAAACATATCGTTCACTAATTCATGGTGATTCAGTATTTTAATGGGATAAGCCCGCGTCACGCCATTCAATGATAACCCCAACACACGATCATCGGGTTCTAAAAAATTATCATCGTCCGCCGCCAGAAAAACAGGGTTATCAAGTGCTGGAATACCATCACGTGCTGGACCGCCTTGGTAAATTTCATTTTTGGAAACAAGGGGAGCGTCAATGCGAAAACCATTGACCCCCCCCAGTTCGTATGCTGCACTTTTCAAGAATGGGAAAAGTAATAACGCAAACAAAGGGTAAATAATAAACCGACTGTACTTACCGTGAATAAATGGTATTTTTAACCAATAATGATGAAACATCGCATGACTCCTAAGAGGCTGTCAGAGAAAAGTAATTGTCGCAAGGGGCACCTTCATTTATTCACAAATCATCGTGATCATTGCGCAGACGCTTTGTTTGCAACGGATACCTTGCCAGCAAGAATGCCGCACCAATGAATACGCTGCAACTGGCAGGGTGTTAGTTGCAGATAAAGATGCAAGTAAAAGCACGCCGATATTTGTGAATAACTCAAGTTAGCGTGCAGCATCATCCACGGGGAAGGTAACGCGCGCCGCGCCCTGAGTACTGTTGAGGATAGCCTGTTTAAGCTTGCGTTCACTGCCCACTGATGTTTCGATAATCAGGGTTACCTCGCTACCGTAGTCACAATGCTGAATCGTCGCCTGCACCTGCTCAAGTAGGTGACGGACTTGGCTCTCCTGCGCAAATGACAGGCGAATCGTTACCGTAGTCAGCGGAATGCGCTGCATCAGCATTAATGCATCCACCCCCTGCTGCACAGAGCTTGAATAGGCACGCACCAGCCCGCCAGCACCAAGCTTGATACCGCCGAAATAGCGACTGACCACAACGACAATCTCACCGATCCCTTTGTGCTGCAGCACATTAAGCATGGGTTTCCCCGCCGTACCCTGCGGCTCGCCATCATCGGATGAGGCGCGTTCCACCGAATGGTCAGGATGACCAGCAACATAAGCCCAGCAGTGATGGCGTGCATCAGCTTGATCTGTTCGTACCTGCTCAATAAAGGCAATCGCCGCTGCCCGCGTCACAGCATGACCGACATCGATCACAAAACGACTGCGTTTAATCACCTGCTCTACCCTCACGGATTGCGCGGGGATGGGGTATCCATGCGATGGTTTCATGCATACTCTCCCAGATTAAAATTTTAACCTCTATGATATCACGTCACATATCAATAGTGCCAGTGCTCGACCATCTGGTTGCATAGTGCTGCATCACTGCTTATGTTGCGTATTCATGAATTCACATCAATTGGCTCACCATCGCCCTGTTACAGACAACAACTTTGTGCTACTCCAGTGCTGGCGGAAGGCGCAGTAATGAATCAAACGGCATTACTGGCTATTTCCAACCACATTACCGAAGCACACGCACAGATTCAACGGGATTTTAAATTCATTGACCCCTTGGTCGGTGTCAATCACGGCATGCGTTCAGTTGCCATCGTTTTGACGACCTCCTGTTCATCCATGGCAAGATACTTCGTCACCGTATTGCGCGAAATATTGAGCTCCTTGGCGATGGCATGTTTTGATAAGCCTCGCCCTTCATCGTACATAGATTTGACCTTGTGTATCAC
>JAUZQP010000201.1 GCA_030950965.1 Mariprofundaceae bacterium | reverse complement strand
GTTGCTTGTTCCTTGCTGTTATTTGGCGGCGGAACAGCACATTAACAGCGCGAGAATAAAAAATCGCCTTGATAGGCTGGTGTATCTCTTCTGTTTTTGCCCTTATCAGCGGAAAATTGGATGGCAGCACGCCAAACAAGGGCAAAGCTGCATGCATGCATGCCTTGTTTGTGTTTACTCCAGCTACGCGCTAGCTTGAAAGTATGCCAACACCTTCGCCGCTGCTTGTTTTGGCTGTCTAAATAGGTGTCCAAATCTGAGCGCACCTGCTTTGATCCAGTTCTATTGTTCCGCTTCCGTTATCTTGATCCATGCAAGCCTCAAGATAAAGCTGCATGAAATAGATGGAGATTTGACGCAGTGCAATAGTTGCACCATCATTTCCTCTATGCCAACAATAAAACGCTTTCATAATTTTACCATAGCAATCTATTTTGACGATCACGGAACGCCATACTTTCATATTCTCATGCCAACAGGGAAGGCTTCCGTTGCCATTGATAGCTTGGATGTATTGGCTGGCAATGTTCCGCCCAAGGTATTGAAGGAAGCAAGGGTATGGTAATCATTCACACCCCCTCTGTTTTTTCGCCATCAAGGCGAAAGCGCGCAGTTTACGCTTGGGTAAATGAGCACTTTCAACGCAGAGGGCGGAAAAATCAGTGGGGGGAGTGAATGATTACCTCAGGTTAGGTAGATTGCCCTCGGTACTGCAGGGCTTCGGCGATGTGTTTGGCTTCGACTTTAGGGTCTTCTGCTAAATCAGCGATGGTTAAGGCAACCTTGAGAATGCGGTGGTAACTGCGTGCCGATAGGGCGAAGTGCTTGAGTGCTTGTTCCAACAATTGCAGGCCTGCGGCATCGGGGTTGGCGTGTTGCTCTAACAACGAAGGGTTGAGTAGGGCATTGCTCATGCCTTGGCGGCTTATTTGGCGTTGCCGGCAGGCTTGCACGCGACCCGCTATGACCGCTGAAGATTCGCCTGGTTGCATGTTCAACAACGAGGATTGTTCCACAGGCGGCACATCGATGCGTAAATCGAAACGATCCAGCAGTGGGCCAGAAATTCGTGCTTGGTAGCGACGTACCTGCATGTCAGAACAACGGCAGGGGCGAGAAGGGTGACCGAGGTAACCACAAGGGCAGGGATTCATAGCTGCAATCAATTGAAAACGGGCAGGGAATACCAAGGTATCAGCGGCACGGGCTATGCACACCTCGCCTGATTCTAGGGGCTGACGCAATACCTCCAACACCTGGCGTTTGTATTCGGGCAGTTCATCGAGGAATAGCACACCGCAATGCGCCTTACTCACTTCACCGGGGCGTGGCACACTACCGCCGCCAATCAGTGCCACATCGGATGCCGAATGATGGGGCGCACGGAATGGCGGTATCGCTGACAATGGCGGACGCGCTTCTGCGGCAACGCTGTAAATTCGCGCTACATCAAGGCGATCTTGGTCGCTTAACGGTGGCAAGATACTCGGCAGGCGCGAGGCTAACATGCTTTTCCCGACACCCGGTGGGCCACTCATGAGCAGATGATGCGCCCCTGCTGCGGCAATCTCTAGCGCGCGACGGGCATGAGCTTGACCGCGCACATCCGCCATATCAGGACCTGTTTCGCGCTGTGTCTCTGCTGCTGGTGGGCTATGTGCGGCAATCAGAGCACCGCCGTTGATATGCTGATACACCGCCAGCAAGGTTGCCGCAGGGAGTACGTCAATACCTTGCACTTGCGCCGCTTCATCGGCATTTTCTTGCGGTACAATGACACTGCTAAAGCCTTCACGCTGGGCAAATTGAACCAGGGGCAAAATGCCACGCAGGCGATTCAAACGGCCATCCAATGCCAACTCAGCCAGCAAAAATGGGCATGCCCCTTCGGCTTGAAGCTGTTCGGAGGCAAGCAAAATACCGATAGCCACAGGCAGGTCAAAATATGCCCCATCTTTGCGTATATCGGCAGGCGCAAGGTTAACCGTGATATAGCTGAGGGGAAATTGAAAGCCTGAATTGAGCAATGCTGCACGCACCCGATCCCGCGATTCTCGCACTGCTGCATCGGGCAAGCCCACCATGCTCCAGCCAGGAATGCCACGCGAAAGATCAACCTCTAGCGCAACAGCTTCGGCATCCAAGCCGCGCAGCGCAGCCGAAACAAGACGAGCGGCAGCCATGGTTAATCCTGCTTACGTTCCTCGGCTTCACGCAAACGCGCCTCTAAGGTGGTAACACGCGCCTCTAAGGCATCCATCTGCTGGCGCGCCTTGCTAAGCATGCCTTCTTGTACTTCCATACGCTCTTGGGTGACCACATCAAAATGCCCCAGCGCACTCTCCACAACGCTACGCACTTGGGCATCCGCTTCGTGCTTCAAACCGCCGAGCAAACGTAAGCCGCCTGTTATTTTTTCTACAATATCATCTAAATTTTTATTGCTCGCCATGGTTTATTCCCCTTCCATTGTTAGATCTAATTGCAAAAAGCGCCGCTTGCCCAATTTAATTAACACCGATGTATGGGCATGCAAACGGGTATCTTTATCATTCACACGTTCACCATCAAGCGATAAAGCACCCTGTTTAATCAATCGCATCGCTTCACCATTACTCGCTGTCAACCCCGAACGGGTCAGCGCGTGAACCACCCATAAACCATCGCTATCGGTGCTTAGGGTTTGCCGTGGAATATCATCAGGGATCTCTTTGCGGGCGAATTGCTTTTCAAAACCTTGGCGCGCTTGCTCGCCACCCTCTTGACCGTGGAACCGTGCAACCAGCAAGGTGGCGAGTTGTTTTTTTGCTTCCATCGGGTGCATACCACGCACCGCATCCAGATCCACATCCGTCAGCAGTTCATAATAATTCAGCATTAATTCATCGGATATACTCATCAACTTGCCAAATTGCTCACCAGCATCTTCTTCAATCGCTACGTAATTACACAAGGATTTGGACATTTTCTGTGTGCCATCCAAGCCCACCAGTAATGGCATGGTCATCATCACCTGGGGGGATTGTTCGTGTGCTTCTTGCAACTGGCGCCCCATCAACAGGTTGAATTTTTGGTCGTTACCGCCCAGTTCCACATCCGCCTTCAAAGCAACCGAATCATAGCCTTGCACCAAGGGGTAGAGGAACTCATGCACCGCAATAGACTGTCCACCACGATAACGTTTTTCAAAGTCATCGCGCTCTAGCATGCGCGCAACCGTCGCCTTACCTGCCAGTTGAATCATATCCGCCGCATTCATCTTGCCCAACCATTCCGAGTTGAATCGAACTTCCGTGCGTTCAGGGTCTAGGACAGTAAAGACTTGCTGTTTATAGGTTTCGGCGTTGCGCAGCACATCGTCACGACTGAGTGGCGGACGGGTTTCGTTCTTGCCTGTGGGGTCGCCAATCATGGCTGTGAAATCGCCGATGAGAAAGATCACGTCGTGACCACATTGCTGGAACTGGCGTAATTTTTCCAGCAGCACGGTGTGCCCTAAATGTAGGTCAGGAGCCGTTGGGTCAAAACCTGCTTTAATGCGCAGGGGGCGCTGTTCTTTGGCAGCCAGTTTTAGGCGAATTTCAAGGCCACCGTGGGGTAAGATTTCTCCACAGCCACGGGACAACAATGCCAATTGTTGTTCAATATTCATTCAAACTCCAAAGTAACGTACATACCTTTCTGTCACCCTGTGCGATGGAACATCTTTGCTACAGCGCGTCAAAAAGGTATGTACGTTTATTGTTCAGGTCACACTACCGTGTTAAGGCTGCCAGATGTGTTGGCAAAAAGCAGTGATTAATTATCGTCCAGAAAAAGGGCGAGTTTCTGTTTATCTAGGGTGTACTCCTGCCGTGAGCTTTGTTCTATCAAGCCGATCAACAACAGTTTACGAAAGGCGCGGCTGACCGTCTCACGCTGACAGCTCAATAAATGAGCCATATCTTCGCGCCCTGGCAAGTTCGTTGTTAATAGATTACCTGGGCAATCTTTCCATTCAGGCAATGACAATAGATAACGGCAAATACGCATCGCAACACTGGGTTGGCTCAGGCGGCAAATAACATCGTGAGAGCGTAAATAACGGGATAAAAACAGGCTACTCATACGCAAACGAAATGACTCATCTTCAAAGCATTGCCAAAACGCAGCGGGGCGAATGATTTGCAGGTAACTATCTTCAGCGGCAACAATGCTGGCAGTGCGCTGCTCCAGAAATAGCGATAACTCGCCAACTAATTCACCAGGCTTCAAACGATACAAGAGCGTTTCGTTGCCACCTGCCATCATCAAACGAACATCCAGCAATCCTTCAACAACCAAAAAACAATTACCCGTCCCTTGCTCTCGCTCAAACAATACAAATTCCCCTTTACGCATGCGAATGCGCTCACTACCAGGGAATTCATCAGTAGAAAATAGTGGGTCGGGCATAGAGAAGGGACGCGTCATTGCCCTATCATGTATCACATTTGGGTGAATGCAAGCGTCACTGTAAAACTTCCATCATTTACTCAACTATCCGCGCTATCCGCACGGTTCAATGCTGTTTTGACCTCTTGATACAAATCGTCGATGGTGGTTAGCGAGCTCTCTTTCATCACCACGCCACGTTCGGCAGCTAGCCATTCCACACCACGAAAGCGGCGGGCGAACTTGCGACTGCTTTGCATCAAGCATTGTTCGGCATCCAAGCCCTTTTTCCGTCCCAAGTTCACGAGGGTAAACAACACATCGCCAAACTCATCTTGCAAGCGTTCAGCACTGCCGCCTTGTTGTACTTCAACGGCGAACTCATCCAGTTCTTCCTGCATTTTTTCGATAATATCCGTGGCATGATCCCAGTCAAAACCCACGCTAGCAGCACGGTTTTGTTGCTTTTGTGCATACGCCAGCGCAGGCAAGGGCGGTATCCCATCCATCAAGCTGATGCGTTCGGGTTTTTCCCCTGCCTTAATCACATCCCACTGACGCAGCACATCGTTCGCATCGGTCAACGTGACATCGCCAAATACATGGGGATGGCGGGCAATCATTTTAGCTACCAGCGCATCAAACACCGAACCTAAGGTGAACGCCTCTTGCTCTTCAGCTAGCTTGGCATAAAACGCGATATGCAGCAGCAAATCCCCCAGCTCTTCTTGCAAGGGCTTCCAGTCGCCTTGCTTGCTGGCTATATCCACCGCCTCCAGCACTTCGTAGGCCTCTTCCAAGGTGCAAGGAGCGAGGCTATCCAGCGTTTGTTCGCGATCCCATGGGCACTCTTCGCGCAACACCTGCATCAACCGTTGCACCCGATCATAGGGGTGGGGTAAATCGGTAATGCGTTCAGGCATCGGCTTGTTTCTTCGCCTGCTCTTCGCGGTAACGTTGCGCTGCTTCTTCGCGTTCACGATTTTTTTCTACGCGCATCCGCTTGGTAGCAAAAAAGCCAGCCCACCACGCCAACGCCGCAAAAGGCAGTAAAATAATCAATAACATCCAGTCCATTAGTTTGTCTCCAGCGCGGGAATAGTGGCGGCGTGAGCTTGCTCCGCTTGTTGGGCGGCGCGGCGTTCATCCAGTCTTTTATTGATCATGTTAATACCAGCCAAAATAAATCCGAGGGAAATAAACGCCCCTGGTGGCAAAATAAACATCAGCACGTCAGGGTAATCACTACCTAACACAGAAATACCGAGCAGTTCGCCGCGACCAAGGAGCTCGCGCACGCCACCGAGTAACACCAGTGCGAAAGTAAACCCCGCCCCTACTGCCAGCGCATCCCACAGGGAATCGGTTACATTATTCTTGCTGGCAAACGCTTCGGCGCGCCCCAAAATAGCGCAATTCACCACAATCAGCGGAATAAATAACCCCAGCACTAGGTACATTTCGTGCATCCACGCATTCATCGCCATATCCACCAGCGTGACAAACGCAGCAATAATGGTGATGTAAGCAGGAATACGTACTTGCGATGGAATCACCGAGCGAATCAAGGAGACCACGAGGTTTGAGCCAATCAAGACCAGCACCGTTGCCGCGCCCATCCAAAAACCATTTTCTACCGATGTGGTCACGCCCAGCAATGGACACATGCCCAACAATTGGGCAAAAATAACATTATTCCGCCAAAATCCATCGCCAAAAATTTCTTTCACGGAGCTTGTTTGCTCTGTCATAACATGAGCCCTCTCTATTAACATGAAGTATGTGGTTCGAACAATAAACGTGCATGACCTTTTGACGCGCTGTGCCAACGATGTTTCATCGCACAGGGTGGCAAAATGGCATGCGCGTTAGGCAACTCGCAATAAATAATCTACCAAAATCGCGCAGGATTTTTGTTCAGCATCAAGGCGCAAAAAGTGAAGCATAGCTTGGCTATGGAAGCTTTTTTGCAACGCCGATGCTGGGCAAAAAGACAAGCAATTTTGGTAGATTATTTATTGCGAGTTGCCTTAGTGGTAATCTGCGGCATCCATATCGTATTGGCGCAACAATTTACGCAAGGTGTTGCGGTTAAGCCCTAGCATGGCAGCCGTATTGAGTTGATGACCGTTGCATTCTTTCAAAGCCAAACGCAACAAGGGTGGCTCCACATGATGAATTAAATGGGCATGTAACTGGGTGATTTCAGCATGTCCTAAGTGATTGATATAGTCACGAATACACGCCACTACGGCCTCTTCCAATGCATCACCAGGACGAGGTGCATCATGCCCTGTACTACCCAGTGCCAAGGCGACATCATTTTTACCAATACTGATACCAGGGGTAAGAATCGTTAGTCGCTGCATCACATTCTTCAGTTCGCGAACGTTGCCATCCCAACGGTGTTGCATCAATAACGTTTGCGCATCATCAGCCAAAACAGCCGCATCTAGGGTCAATTCTTTTGCTGCCTGCTGCAAAAACCGTTCGGCTAACTCGGGAATATCATCAGGCCGTTCGCGCAATGGTGGAATATGTACAGGAATGACATTCAAACGGTAATAAAGATCTTCACGAAACAGTCCGTGTTGAATTTTATCATGCAAATCCTGATGCGTTGCCGCCAACAAGCGCACATCCACCGCAAGCTCTTCACGACTGCCCACGGGTTGCACCTTACCAGCTTCTAACACACGCAGCAGTTTGGTTTGCAAGGCGGCAGGCATATCGCCAATTTCATCAAGGAACAGGGTTCCGCCATGTGCTTGCACGAAACGACCTTGGCGTGCCTTATCTGCTCCTGTAAAAGCACCTTTATCATGTCCGAACAACTCTGCTTCCAACAACTGGGCAGGAATGGCGGCGGTATTGATCGCAATAAAAGGCGCGGCAGCTCGTTTACTACGCCGATGTAGTTCTTGTGCTACCAGCTCTTTGCCCGTACCTGATTCGCCTGTAATCAACACCGTCAAATCGGTGGGAGCCACTTTTGCAAGGGTGCGGAACAATTGTTGCATGGCAGGACTGCGCCCCATAATCAGGCTACTGCTGGAGCTTAGATGCTGCTGCTTATTCTTAGGAACGCTCTCTGTTTGATCACGAAAACGGCGCAATAACTGGCGCACTTCATTGACATCAAACGGCTTGGGTAAATACTCCAATGCACCTGATTGATAAGCTTCTGCGGCGTGGTCAAAGGTCGTTTCTGCGGTCAACATAATCACCGGTGAGGCGAAGGATTTATTCGCCAATGCCTCCATGCCATTACCATCGGGCAGAAACACATCCAAAAACACCAAATCCACAGGCGGATGACTGATTGCATCGTGCAGGGTTGCAGCCTCGGCAACATCAAAACCTTCTTCTCGTACAATACGCGACAACAGCCAGCGAATGCCATCGTCATCATCGACAATCAGAACACGCATTAACGCACACGACATTTTGCCACCCCGTGCGATGAAACATCTTTACCACAGCGCGTCAAAAAGTCATGTGCGTTTATGGTTCGGATCACATGTTCCATGTTAAGGGGATTCCTTCTGGATAGGGATTTGTAATATAAAGCGACTCAACGCACCATCGGCGCGAAAGTGAATCCGCCCATTATGTTCATGAATGACCTGTTGTACAATTGCCAACCCCAAGCCGTTGCCGCGACTTTTAGCCGATACATAGGGTTCAAACAAACGGTCACGTAGATCCGGTGGTACTGCTTCGCCGTTACTACTGATGCGTATTTCCAACACCATACCTTGATGTTTAGGTAGTCGAATCAAGGGGTTAGAACGCGTTTGAACTTCAATAAAATCAGCGCCTGCTTCGATGGCATTGAACCATAAATTCTCAATCGCCTGCCGCAAACGACTCTCATGCAAAAGCAATGGCGGCAGGGTCGGGTCATACACACGGTGCAAACGGATACCTGCCGATGCTTGGCACACATCATCCAACAAGGCATGAATATTAACTGCCGTCATCTGCACATTGGCACGCGGCCCCAGCTGCAAAAACACATCCACACGCTCGCGAATACGATCAGCCTCACGCAAAATATGCTGACACAGATCTTGCTGCTCAGGCGGCACGAGTTCATCCAATAATTGCGCTGCACCACGCAAGGATGTCAGTGGGTTTTTCACCTCGTGCGCTTGTTCCAAGGCAATGCGAGAGACCGTCTCCGTGCGTTTCTGAGCGCGAAACAGAGCCTCAGCATCATGGCGGTTGCCTTCAGGAATCATCACCACCATCACCCCCTGCGTTGCTGATGGGCCAAAATGCAGGGTATGGGGTATATGATCGCGACAACTATAAAAACTGTCATCGGACACCGTTTCACCACGCAAAGCCCGCTTCAACATACACTCAACTTTTTCTTCAGGCCCAAAAAAATCCTGCAAGGCTTTCCCATGAATCCGCCGCAATGACGTACCAATAGCCGCTTGTGCCCCATCGTTGGCATAGATTACTGTATGGTATTCATCTAACATCAGCAAGGCAACAGGTAAGCAATCAAACAAAGCATAAGGCGATTCTTGGGTCATTATTTTTCTCCATCAAACAGCTTTACAGTAAGGTTTTTCACCATCGTTTGCATGCTTGCCTGGTCAGGAACAGCCACATCGAACTGCTGCATGGTCTCAGTAATATTTTCATTTTCAGGCAGTTGCATACGAACGGCGGCTGCCAGCGACCAGCGCAACAAGCGTTCAATATCCGTTCTATGTTTCACGCCATCTTGCTGATCCATGAGTATGGCGAGATTAGCGCGTCCAATCAGTAACGACCGCATATCACCGAGTTCTTCATATACGGGGAGCTCTTCTTCCTGACGAATACGCAATGCCTCATCGAAACTTCCTCTGGCTTGAAGGATGTTAGCGATCTTACCCATGGTCACAGCATGAGAACGAACATCGCCAAGGTCTTTAAAAGAAGGGAGAACCTTATCTTTGAGTAGCAGTAATGCTTCATCAAGATTTCCCCTTGCTTGAAAAACATCAGCTACCTTCGCCATACTCACCGTGTACTCATGTGTATCGCCGAGCTTTTCAAAAATAGGGATCTCTTCTTCCATGCGAATTTTCAAAGCCTCGTCAAGACTCCCCTTTGACTCAAGAATATCCGCGATTTTTCCCATGGTTACTGCGCGGGCGCGTACTTCTCCGAGCTTTTCATAAACGGGGATCTCTTCTTTCTTACGAATCTTCAAAGCCTTATTTAGATCCCCCCGTGTCTGAAAAACATCAGCGATTTTACCCTGTGCCATGGCAGCATGACGTGGGTCATTCCACTGCCGACTCAGCTTTAATGCCTCGTTCGCGGTATGCATCGATGGATCCAGCTCACCCAAACTTTCATGCAAACGCGCTTGCTCCAATAACAATGCAATATCAGCGGTGCTCGGCGAGTCTTTACCCCCTAAATAAT
>JAUZQP010000200.1 GCA_030950965.1 Mariprofundaceae bacterium | reverse complement strand
AATGGCTCAAGCCCGTGCCTGCTGGCATGGCTGCGGTAATCGCCGTGATGCGTGGGTCATGCTCGGCTAAGGCGCATAAGGCATCGGAAAATACTGATGTATAGCTGGGTATTGATTGCACTTTGCTGATCGGCACACCTTGCTGGCGATCATACGGCCCTAGACCATGCCATGTTTCAGGGTCGGCCTCAGCAGGCAAATAGCCCAAACCTTTGCGCGTCAGCACATGCAGTAATAGCGGACCGGTGAGTTCGCGGCAGTTCTCCAGCACGGGAAGAAGGTGTTCAAAATCATGCCCATCTATCGGTCCTAGGTAACGCATGCCGAGTTCTTCAAACAAGATACCTGGCATAATCATACCTTTGACGTGCTCTTCCACGCGGCGCATGGCTTCCAGCGCACCTGGTAGTTTATCCAGAATCTTGCGCGCTGTGCCTTTGGCTGAGGTGTAGGGCTTGCCACTAATCACGCGGGATAAATAGGCCGACATCGCGCCAACATTGGGGGCAATCGACATTTCATTGTCGTTAAGAATCACCAGCAAACGATTATTGCGCGCACCTGCATGGTTCAAAGCTTCCATCGCCATGCCGCCTGACAATGCACCATCGCCGATGACAGCAATCACGTCGCCAGTTTTATGTTGTAAATCACGCGCTAGGGCCAAACCATAGGCAGCAGAGATCGAAGTGGAAGCATGACCCGCACCAAACACATCGTGCTTCGATTCGCAACGCTTGGTAAAACCCGACAAACCACCATATTGCCGAATCGTTGGCATTTGCGCATAGCGACCCGTGAGAATTTTATGAGGATACGCTTGATGCGAGACATCCCATACGATTTTATCGTCAGGAGAGTTAAACACATAATGCAGGGCAATGCTGAGTTCAACCACGCCAAGGCTTGCTCCCAAGTGTCCGCCAATAGGGGCAAGGGTTTCGATCAGGTATTCGCGGATTTCCTGTGCTAAAGCAGGTAATTGCGTGGGCGATAAGGTTTTGAGGTCATGCGGACTCTGGATGTGAGGAAGTAAGCTTGTGCTCATGCACGACGCTCGAGCATGTAATGTGCCAGTTGTTGTAAGCCATCACCATTGCCACCGAGTTGCTCGGCTGCATCCAAGGCATTTTCGCACATATTCGCAGCCCTACGCCGCGCCTCGCTCAGTCCCAATAAGGAGACATAGGTGGCTTTGCCTTGGGCTGCATCTTTACCCGCACTTTTGCCTGTCTCCACCGTGCTGGCCGTAACATCCAAAATATCATCGGTAATTTGAAACAATAAGCCGACGGCTGCGCCATAATGACTGCATGCCTGTTGTTGCTGTTCATTGGCACCAGCAAGCATCGCCCCTGCTTCGCAACAGTAACGAATTAACGCCCCTGTTTTGTGGATGTGGATGCGCTCAACTTCCAGTACATTGTCGATAGCCTGTTGTTCTGCTTGCATGTCCAACACTTGACCGCCAACCATGCCCTGGCCGCCAATGGCAATCGCCAGTTTGTGAATGAGCGTGAGAGTGAGATCGGTGTCTGACGCAGTTTGAACCTGTGTCAGTAACTCAAAACCCAAGCCTTGTAGCGCATCACCCGCCAACACTGCTGTCGCTTCATCAAAGCGTTTGTGGCAAGACGGCATGCCGCGCCGCCAATCATCGTCATCCATGCATGGTAGATCATCATGAATCAAGGAATAGGTATGTACGCATTCCACGGCCATGGCGGCATTCATAACCATCGCTGTTTGCTCACCACCGCAGGCACGGTAACATGCAAGCAATAAGGTAGGACGAATGCGTTTGCCACCCGCCATCAGCGCGTAACGCATGGCAGGCAGTAAGGGAGCTGGCACAGCAGGGCAGCGTGTATCCAACATTGCCGACAGGGCTAACGTAGTCTGTTCGGCATCATCCTTGAGGAAGCTGGGGCAAGGCATCAACTTTCACCAGACTGAGGGACTGCGAGCTCCTGCGTTCGACTGTCGTTGTTCTCGGTCAGCGTATGCAAACGTTGGTCAGCCTGATCAAGTAGAGATTCACAGTGGCGAGATAGCAACACACCTTGTTCAAAGGCTGCAACGCTTTCTTCCAGCGCCAACTGGCCAGATTCAAGTTTTTGCACCAATGCGGTAAGCTCTGCCAATGATTGCTCAAAACTTAATGATGCATCCAATATTCCCTTTTTCTGTGCCACACAATCCCCCTGAAAATGCTGAATATCGCCAATATTAGATACCAGCAGGGAGGGTATCCTAAGATACTACGACAGAACGGCAAGGGCTAGGAGGTTGTCCGAGAATAGAGACCGTAGCGAGGGATTTCCATTTTGAGTCATAATTTTCGGCGTGTGAGGCGAATAGCAGGGCTATTTAACGAAAATAGACGGAAATAATGGCCGAAATGGGGTTCCGCAGTAGGTTCTTCTATTGTCGGACAGCGTCCTAGGAGGCTGCTTTTTTTGTGTAGCTTAATCGAAAAAACTTTCGGCACGCAGGGTGGTCTCATCCATGGCTTGTTGCACACGCGCTGCAAATGCAGCTTCGCTTTCGCCTTGCTGTGGGTAGACATAATCACCATAGACAAACACCCCACGAGAAAAGGGTGTTGGTAGATAAAAACGATCCCAAGACTTTAAACGGCGGTGTCGCTTGGTGGCAAAACTTACGGGTAAGACAGGGTATTTTGCCAGCATCGCTAAACGAGAAACACCAGGCTTCACCACTTCGACAGGCCCTTTGGGACCATCGGGCGTTACACCTACCCCTTCATTCTCACGTTGTGCTGCGCGAATCATTTGCAACGCGGCGCGCGCGCCGCCACGTGTGGATGAGCCGCGAGCAAAGCGAAACCCCATTAACGCCCCAGCATCGGCAATATATGCCCCATCGCGATGTTCGGAGAT
>JAUZQP010000020.1 GCA_030950965.1 Mariprofundaceae bacterium | reverse complement strand
ACTGCTTGTGGCCGTACGGCTTGCGGCGTTACTGCTTGCGGCCTTACTGCTTGCGGTGCTACTGCTTGCGGCGCTACTGCTTGCGGAGCTACTGCTTGCGGAGCTACTGCTTGCAGCGCTACTGCTTGCGGCGCTACTGCTTGCAGCGCTACTGCTTGCGGTGCTACTGCTTGTGGTGCTACTGCTTGTGGCGCTACTGCTTGTGGCGTTACTGCTTGTGGCGTTACTGCTTGTGGCGTTACTGCTTGTGGTGTTACTGCTTGTGGTGTTACAGGCTCTATAAACCAGCGCGAACCAATCACACCTACCACCAGTACCAGCACAGCAGCGACCACCCACCATATCACGCGATGTTGTGACGCTATACTTGCATGGTGGGGTGATGAGATGCTTGGTGTGTGGCTTTGCTGTTGTTGGCGGGAAGCTTCCGCCTTGTTGAGGGCATCAAGAAGGTAGGACATAATTATTTACTCAATAGCTGTAAGTGTGGACGCGGAATGGTCACCGCATCGTTGAGATGCATCAAAGTCAAAGCCCCTGCAACACCATCAGGTTTCAAACCTTGCTGCCGCTGAAATGTTTTTAAGCGTGTTTGAATAGCGGTATCCCAACGCAGAGGGTGTGTTCCACCCACCAAAGTCACACCTTCGCGTGTATCCAGTTGTTGATGAATGCGTTTGATGATGTTGCCCGTGTCGTTGCGGCGAATCGGCCCGTGGTAATCTGTGGTTGCTTGCCATAATAAAGTCACATCGGCAAAGCGGCGTTGCTCTAACGCTTTCAAACCCATCGACCATTGATGATCCTGCCACTGTAATTGTGCGGAATCACCACTCAAATAGCGTACCACCGCAGCATGGGCATAGCCGTCATCCCCCATCATGGTAATCATCGCAGGACGATCAAACTGCCGCAGTTGTGCCAAGGTCAACGCTTGATGAAAACATTGCAAGCCACTGCTGCGCGCTATCTCGGTACAATCATCTGCCTGAGCATGAGGTTGCCAAACCTGCACCAGCGTTTGCAAGGCACGTGCAGGGCTGCCACCATAAAACATAGCAGTTTCAGTTTTCACTGTGGGTGGTACAACCATCGAAACTTGTTGCACGGGCGACTTAACAACCGTGGTCACCTGCTGTTCTTTGGGCATGGGTCTGATCCCATATTCACTGTACGCTAGCCACCCTAGCAACAACAAGGCGGGCAACAGCAGCCAGCCATAAACAGGCTGTTCATTCGCCGGTGGTGGGCTGCTTGAACCAAAAATTTCTTTTGCTGCTTGTTGAATCACAGCACTGCCTATGCCTGTTTTAGCGTGCGCATAAGCCCCAAGTAGGGCACGGGCGCAAATTAAATTGATTAAACGGGGAATACCGCCACTGCGTCGGTACACGCCGCGAAGCGCAGCTGCCGTAAACAATGGTTTATCGCAGCCCGCAATACGCAAACGGTGGTCAATACAGGCGCGTGTTTCAACTTGTGTCATGGCTTCTAGGTGGCAACGGGCGGTAATGCGTTGATTCAGTTGCCTCAGCTCATGGCGTTGCAAGAGTTCGCGTAATTCTGGCTGACCGACCAATAAAATTTGCAGCAACTTGCGTTCGCTCGTTTCAAGGTTGGTCAGCAAACGGAGTTGCTCCAACACCTCCGCGCTGAGGTTCTGTGCCTCATCAATCATCACCACGGTGTTGCGTCCCTTGGCGTGACTCTCCAACAGGTGATGATTCAAGGCATCCATATAGGTTTTGACGCTGCATGCGGCAGCCGTCGCAATGGTCAGCTCCTCGCACAAGGTATGCAGCAATTCATTCACCGATAACGCAGGGTGCAAAATATAGGCAAGATCAATCGGTCGCTCTGTCTCATCTTGCTGGCGCAACGAAGCAAGGAAGTGGCGACAAATAGTCGTCTTGCCCGTCCCCACTTCGCCTGTCAGCAGAATAATCCCCCCCTCCCCTTGCAGCCCCACGCGAATATGCGCCCAAGCCTCTTGATGCTGATGGCTCATAAATAAAAAACGAGGGTCAGGAGCAATCGAGAAAGGGGACTCCTGCAACCCGAAGTGCGCATTGACAACGGATTGCAGGCAGGGTGAATTATTCGTAATCACTCACACCCCTCCACTGATTTTCCGCCCTCTGCGTTGAAAGTGCTCATTTACCAAAACGTAAACTGCGCGCTTTCGCCTTGAGGACGAAAAAACAGAGGCGGTGTGAATGATTACAGTTATTCAGATTAATTACCTTTTTTTGCTGTTAAAGCGCAACAAGGACGGTGGGTTTTTACGCTCAAGTCCCTCAATCGGTACAGGGTATTCACCTGAAAAACAGGCATCACAATGCACACTACAAGGGCGTTTAATCGCCCGGTACAAACCATCGCGAGAAACAAACGCCAAACTATCAGCCCCGATAGCGCTGCACATTTCATCTTGCGTCATCCGATTTGCTATCAATTCATTGTCGCTGGGCGTATCAATACCGTAGAAGCATGAATGACGTGTGGGCGGACTGGAAATCCGTAGATGAATTTCACTGGCTCCAGCGGCGCGCACCATTTCGACAATTTTACGGCTGGTAGTGCCACGCACGATGGAATCATCCACCAGTATCACACGCTTACCTCGAATCATCGCGGCATTGGCATTGAGTTTAAGCTTCACACCAAAATTACGAATCGATTGCCGAGGTTCAATAAACGTACGTCCGACATAATGATTGCGAATAAGCCCCATTTGTAGAGGAATTCCCGAACGTGCAGCAAACCCCATCGCGGGTGGCACGCCAGAATCGGGAACAGGAATGACCATATCAGCATCAATGGGACTTTCATCGGCTAATTGTTCACCAATGCCATACCGTGCCTGATAGACATTCACCCCTTCCAAGGTTGAATCAGGACGGGAGAAATAGACATATTCAAAGACGCAGAAGCGTAATGAAGGGTTGTCCAGCAGCTTATGACTTTCCAGCCCTGTTTTGCGAATCACCACCATTTCACCGGGTTCAACATCGCGCACATAATTCGCGCCAATAAGATCAAAGGCGCAGGTTTCCGATGCTAGTACCCATACACCATCGAGTTGGCCCAACACCAGTGGACGAATGCCGTTACGGTCACGAAGACCGATGAGTTTATCTTCCGTCAATACCAAAAAGGAAAACCCGCCTTCCAAACGGGATACGGCTTCTTTTAAACGACCTTCGGTAGTGTCGCTGCTGCTTTTAGCCACCAGATGAATCAATACTTCAGTGTCTGAAGTAGATTGAAAAATCGAGCCATTTTCTTCCAGCTCACGACGTAAAACACGGGCATTGACGATGTTACCATTATGGCACATCGCAATACCACCATGGGCGTACTCATAAGAAAAAGGCTGGCAGTTACGCAAGCCTGATTCACCTGATGTAGAATAGCGAACGTGACCGATCGCCAAACGCCCTGATAGCCGCTTAATATCTTTCTTTTGGAAAATATCAGCCACCATCCCCATGCCACGACGGTTGATGAATTGATCACCATCGTAGCTGACAATGCCAGCCGATTCTTGACCACGATGTTGCTGGGCGTACAGCCCAAGGTAGGTCAGGTTTGAGGCTTCGGGGTGATCCAATACGCCAAACACGCCGCATTCGTCATGAAAGCCGTCATTCGCTGTATCGCAATTGGTCATAGTATTCTCTTGCTCCTGATTGATGTGTAATCGCTTGTGTAACCTTAGGCAATTCGCAATAAATAATCTACCAAAATTACTTGTCTTTTTGCCCAGCATCGGCGTTGCAAAAAAGCTTACATGGCCAAGCTATGCTTCACTTTTTGCGCCTTGATGCTGAACAAAAATCCTGCGCGATTTTGGTAGATTATTTATTGCGAGTTACCTTAGGTTAAACGCCAAGCTTCTCTACAATCGTTTTTCCAGTATCTTTTCTAACGCTTTTTTATCTTTCACACCAGGTAACGCGCCAGCGCCATCGGTGTGGTCAATCATAGGGGCATCAGTGATGATACTTTTTGCTGAAAAGGGGTGATTTGCTGGAATAATATTGCCCATCGCCTGCCCAATGGTTAACACCGTGGGGCGCAGCGCGCTTTTGTTGCCAAATACTTGGCTAGGGTCTTCGATATAGGTGAATGCAATCAGGGAAACAACGCCGATAAAGACAATCGGTCTAACGGGAGCAATCATAGCACCAAACAGATGATCGATGAAAAACAACCGTCTACTCCCCTTCAAAAGGTTGGGGACAGCAGATACCACCACTCCCACGACCATCATCACCGCGAAGAACACAATAAAAAAGGCTAAAGGATCGGCAAACGTGGTTTCAATGCCTGTGGTATCAACCAGCTTATCGGCAATATTTCCCGAGGCTTTTGCTGCGGCAAAAAATGCGCCCACTGTACCTGCAACAGCGATAAGTTCTGCAATAAAGCCGCGCATCATCCCTTGCAAAACGGCTAAACCAATTATAGCCAGCAAGCTGATATCAAGAAAACTCATAAAAAATGGCTCCGAACGGCAATAAGTAGGCATACAAAATTATTTTAACATTTCTAACTTGTCTATTCACGCGATATTCTGCGTTACAAAAAAGGTTACATATAAACAATATGCCCCTTTTTTGTGCCTTGAATATCACGAAATATTCGGCGTGATAAATGTTAAAATAATCCCGACACCTACTTGAAATTAAAGAATGGTTGAAGCAAAAGCTTGCTGCGCCATATCTGCCAGTGTGGTAATGGGCGCAACATGGACAACTCCAACCGTGCGAAGCGTAGCAGCAAAGTGGTCGTCCTGTACACGTTCGGCATTGTTGCTCGGTAAGAGTAGGCGATTAAAACCCAAGTTTACAGCTTCACGCACACGCGCTTCGGGGTGACCAACGGCGCGCACTTCCCCAGTCAAACCCAATTCACCAAAGACTACCGTGCGTGCTGTAAGTGGCTGATCCTGAAAGGCAGATAGGACGGCGAGTGCAATGGCAACATCAGCCCCAGGTTCCATAATCTTTACTCCCCCAGCTACATTGATGTACACATCATGACTGGCTAACGGCA
Organism: Mariprofundaceae bacterium; assembly: GCA_030950965.1. Classification (GTDB taxonomy): domain Bacteria; phylum Pseudomonadota; class Zetaproteobacteria; order Mariprofundales; family Mariprofundaceae; genus AB-137-C09. The sequence continues at coordinate 1,030 of JAUZQP010000020.1, read as the reverse complement.
CGTTAGCGCGTCGCTCCAACACGGCAATGAGCATCGCAACACGGTTGGCATCTAAGCCGACAGCCGAACGCTTGGGTGTGGCATAGACCGTTTTAGCCACCAAGGCTTGCACTTCGACCAGTAACGGGCGTGTACCCTCCATGCAGGCAAGCACCACCGAACCCGCCACCCCTTCGCTGCGTTCAGCAAGGAACAAACGCGAAGCATCGCCAATACCTTTTAGCCCACGGTCAGACATTTCAAACACGCCTATTTCACCCGCTGGACCAAAACGATTTTTAACGGCGCGAACAATCCGATGGGCATGACCACGTTCACCTTCAAAATATAACACCGCATCAACCATGTGTTCCAATACCCGTGGCCCTGCCAGCGCACCGTCTTTGGTTACATGCCCCACCAGTACCAATACATGCCCCATTTTCTTGGCTTGTTGAATCAAGGCTGCCGCACAATCCCGCACCTGTGACACCGTGCCTGGCGCGCTACTTAGCTTAGCACTGACCGTGGTTTGCACCGAATCCACCACCACCACCGAAGGGCGCATTTTGGCAATCGTGGCAACAATGGATTCTAGCTCACACGATGCCAACACATGTAGATCATCGTGTTGCGATTGAATACGCTCACCTCGCGCTGCCACCTGTGCGATGGACTCTTCACCCGTAATATACAACACCGTGCGATGCGTTGGACTGGCTGCCAATGCTGCTGCCGCTTGCAGTAATAACGTGGACTTGCCAATGCCTGGACTGCCGCCCAGCAAAATCGCCGAGCCATGCACCAAACCACCGCCCAGCACGCGATCAAATTCATCAATGCCCGTGCTGCGACGTTTTGAATCTTGGTTCTGGGTTTGGGTGATGGGCGTGGTGGTAAGCGGCACAGCTTTACCCAGTCGCGCTATAGATGGATCTTGCACCTCTTCGCTGATGCTATTCCACGCCTGACACTCAGAACACTGCCCAGCCCATTTTTTGAATTCTGCTGCACAGCTTTGGCAGACATAGATGCTTTTAGCCATGTAGAG
>JAUZQP010000002.1 GCA_030950965.1 Mariprofundaceae bacterium | reverse complement strand
TCAACCATTCAAACCATTGCTATGGTCAACACAACGCCGTTTAAATCAATGGTGTATGTTATTCGTGTATTGTGTGTATGGGGGACGTGGCATTTTCGGGTTCAGTGGTTGTGTTGGGTTTCGCTTCGCTCTACCCAACCTACGTGCTGCGTGGTAATGCATACGCGACTGCGGAATGAGCGGCTGGTATGTATGGATTCCCATGCAGGAGCATGGGAACCAGAGAAAACCTGCCCATCATGGCGGCTTTTTTTTCTTCAGCTTGGTTTGTGCGTCTTCACGTAGTCATCCAGCATATTGGATAACCGTGTTTGCCACCCTTTGCCGTCTTTTGAACCAGCCTTGAAGAAGGCGATCACATCGGGCGATAGGCGCATTGAGGTGGCTTGCTTGGTCGTGGGTTTGTAGGGTCTGCCGCCCTTGTTAATACACTTCAATCCTTTTGCCTCTAATGGTGCGGCATCAGGGTCGCTGGCAACAGCCTTGGCAATATCGTCATCGGTAAGCGCATCAATACGCGCCCAATCGGTTTTAGTTCCCATGTTGTTTTACCTCTCTCTGGTTGGCTTTTCGCAAGCTGATCACCCGCACACAGTCCGCTCGTAGGGTGTAAACAAGCACCACAAGGCGCGCATGGATGTAGCTATAGGCAATAAAGCGGGTTTCTGAATACTGACGGCGTATATCTTCATAAATCACTGCACGATCCCATTCAAATAATTCAGCATCAGCAAAGTCAAAACTATGCCTTGCTATATTTTGATGGTTTTTCTTTTCGTCCCATTCGTATTGCATGGGGTTATTGTATGTACAATCTTTTAAACAATCAACCGCTAATGTTTTGCCATAAAGTAAGGACACGGCAGCATTTGTGGGCTGTTCAGGTTAGGTATCAAATGGTAATCATTCACTCCCCCCACTGATTTTTCCGCCCTCTGCGTTGAAAGTGCTCATTTACCCAAGCGTAAACTGCGCGCTTTCGCCTTGATGGCGAAAAAACAGAGGGGGTCTGAATGATTACATGAAATGGTATGGCAAAACCTCTCCTCTATAGCCCCAAAGGTAATTGTTTAGATAAAGGGTAAACACCATCCTTATTCTCGAAATTACTGGCGGTTATCCCGATCAATCGTATAGCCCTCGTCCCTGCATCGGTAAGCACCAGCAACTCGGGTAACAGCGCTTTAATCTCCGCAAGGTTCGTCAAAGCACGTGACTGTGTGAATGAGCGTGTAATCTGTGTGAAATCATTATATTTCACTTTGAGCGTTATCGTTTTGGGTTTTAGCTCGCAGTCCTCTAAGCGAACGCATACTTTTTCAGCTAATGCTTCTGCATGTGTTAATAATAATTGAGTGTCCAAAATATCTCGGGCAAACGTTGTCTCTTTCCCCAATGATTTGCGAGCCTGACTTTTTTTGACGGGCCTATGATCGATCCCTCGCGCCGCCTGATAAAAATAATCAGCCGAATGCCCCAACACCTCTTGCAAAGCAGTTCTACTCCAGCCATGTAGGTCTTTGCCAGTGTAAATGCCCAACTTATGTAGTTTAGCCTCTGTTACAGGACCAACCCCGTAAAACTTCCTTACAGGCAAAGCAGCAACAAACGCCCCCCCTCTTCGGGCCTAACCACAAAGAGACCATCGGGCTTATTGATATCTGAAGCGATTTTTGCCAAGAACTTATTGTATGAGACACCTGCCGACGCAACCAACCCCGTCTTCGCCAAAATCTCTTTTTTAATCGCTTGCGCCATTTTGGTGGCTGAACCATCACATAACGCTGTGTAGGTCACATCCAAATATGCTTCATCAAGCGACAATGGTTCAACCTGTATAGCATAACGCCAAAAGATCTCTCGAATTTGTTTGGATGCCTGTTGGTATACTTCAAACCGAGGCGGAACAAAGATCGCACTAGGACACCGCTTATAGGCCTGCGCACAAGACATGGCTGAATGAATACCGAACACACGGGCTTCATAACTGCATGCCGCCACCACGCCACGACTATTGGGTTGGCCGCCAACAATAAGCGGCTTATTCCTATAGTCTGAATTATCGCGTTGTTCTACCGATGCAAAAAAGGCATCCATATCCACATGGATAATTTTTCTTTGCTTCATCACTCAACGAACTCCGGCCACTTTTTTTGATGGTTACACGCTTTGTGATTATTCAGCCTCATTTATCAATACCTTTGCCAAAAGAGTTGAGGGTGCTCCCATTTTAAGCTAAGGTTATTCGAGCAAAGAAAGCCATAACTAAAGGAGAACCCCCATGCCGGAAATCGTAACCCTTCTATCTTCTCTTCGCCAGAAAACGCCAAAGAAGCAATGGCACGAACTCTTTTGTGGGAGCAATATCTAGACGATGCCTGAATTACCTGAAGTTGAAGTCGTGCGCATGGCGTTGGATGATGCGGTGTGTGAGCGTTCATTGCTTAGTGTGTGTTGCACACAGCCACGCTTACGTTACCCCGTGCCTGATTTGTCTCACCTATGCGGTCTGCGTTTGCAGGCTGTAGAACGGCGTGCTAAATACCTACTGTTACATTTCAATCAGAATCACACCGTTATCTGGCACCTCGGCATGAGCGGACAATTTCATGTTTTAACACCCGATGCACCCGCAGCCAAACATGAACACTTGCGGTTGGAGTTCGATGGTGGGGCAAGTCTGCGTTACCGTGACCCACGACGCTTTGGCTGTGTTGGCTTGAGTAACAGTGACCGATGGCAACAACATCCGTGGCTTGCCAAATTAGGCCCCGAACCGCTTACGACATCGTTTACCCTTGAACGATTTTATCATGATCTGCAACAACGCCGCTGCGCTATCAAACAGGTCATTATGGATGGTCGTGTGGTCGTCGGCGTGGGTAATATCTATGCTTCGGAAGCCCTGTTTAAGGCAGGTATTCACCCCAAGCGTGCGGCGAATCGCGTGGCGAAACATCGTGTACTGTTATTGCATGAGGCGATTCGCAAGGTGCTCACTGCGGCGATTCAGGCAGGAGGAAGTACTATTCAAAGCTTTGCCCGTCCCGATGGACGACCTGGCTACTTTGCGCATGAATTTCGTGTTTATGGTCGTGCAAATCAACCCTGCTATCATTGCCAACAAGCTTTGCGACAATGCAAGCAACAGGGCCGAAGCACATTTTATTGTGTTTATTGCCAACGTTAATGCGCGGCTGCACCCTGCTACTTTTCTTTTCCGAATGTTGTATAGGGGTATTTTTTATACTAGCAGGGGGTTAGCTCACCCTTGCAGCCTATCAATCTTCTGTCTAAAGTGCGCTTTAAGAGGTATTCGCAATGAAGTTTGTTGTTTTTATTTTTCTCGGCATCATGATGCATGCAACCACCGCCACTGCGGAAGATGTTCCCGCTGGCGACCTAGCACATGGCAAAGCTATTTATGAATCAATTTGTATTCATTGTCAT
>JAUZQP010000199.1 GCA_030950965.1 Mariprofundaceae bacterium | reverse complement strand
TAATTTCTCTGCTGCATCTTTGGCACTGTCGGTAAATAGATCGTTACTGCGCTGGATGAATCTGTTTACCTCTTCTGCTGGGGCGATGTTAGCAAAGGGCGGTAATAAGGCAGCGTTGAAGCTGGCACGGTCGTGATCTGACTGATCGGGCTCATCGAGGATATGAATTAAGTCAAAGACGCTATAAGCAACGATAACCAGTGGAATTGCGATGCCCAAAAGGATTTTCCATAGTGCCGTGTGAGGGGCTGCGAGGCGAGCGTTGATGTGAAATAATAACCACCATAAAACAAAATTTAGCGATGAGCCCAGCCACTCTGATAGCCAAACCTTATTGCTGTTAAAAATAAGGTATGAGGTTAAACCGTCTGCCATAGTCATGCCACAAGCAATCAACATGGTCATGCCTATATGGATGGCTACCTTGGAGATGTGCCCCACGATGGGGATGGAAATTGAAAGAAATACGATCAATAAGACGAAAAATAATAACGCCTGTTCAAACCCATGACTCAATGCAGCATAGGCATCGAATTGCAGATGGCTGAAATAATAACTGAGCATCTGCAGGGTAAAAAACAGCACGATTAACAGTATGATATGCAGTGGTTTGGCGCACCAGCCCAATAGTGAGCTTTGACGTGCAAACAGCAGCGTTTCACGCACGGGGTGATCCGGCAATAAAAAGCGGAATGATGTTTTCCCGATGCGGAAGCGATCCCCCGATGCCAAACGTTGCGCACCATTGATAGGCTTCTTTTGCTTGTCCATATAGATGCCATTACTGGATGCTAAATCCTCAATGTACCATTGCTCATCCTGGCAAAATAGCCGCCCGTGGGATGCACACACATAGGGGTCGTGTAACATCAGGTGATTATGGTAGCCGCGACCCAACAATATGCTATCACCTTCAAATGTATGCCGGCGCACACCTTCAGTAATAATACCTTGTCGCTCCAATATTATTGCCATTGAATCATCTCCATAAAACGCTGGGTAAAGGCTTGTGCTGTACTTTGTTCCACGCCACTGATGGAAAACTCACTAATCATCGCTTGATGGTCGCGATCCAATGTGGTGGCAAGGAACAGGGTGTCATAGAGCTGAGGGTAATGTTTATAGGCCCGCGAACATAAGCGAACACGGCTGTTGCCGCCGCTGGGGTTGTGTACGGTTCCGTATTGGCAGGTAAATGTGTTGGTATCAAATTCTGTAGCATCGTTGGCTGAGGATGTGCTGTAGGAATGGTTGGTCAACATGGTGTAAAAGCGCATAGCTCCCAGATTGCGGTCGCTTAACCAACGGAAACGCATTTTTAACCCCTGCGTATTGAACAAACGACCCAGATAAATATCGCCATTTAAGCGGCATTGGGTGGTAGATATATCGTAGTGTGGTTTGAGTTCATCGTTGTTGGAGTCGCCCCAGCAACGGATGAAGGGTAGGTCAATATGTGGGATGGTCATTTTACCCATGGTTTTACTTTGCCACGGTGCAGTCATGATTTGCTGGAACAGTGCTGTTTGCTGCTGGTGTAACTGCGTGTCTATTTGCTCGGGAATACTCAGATGATCCAACGCTTCATGATCAATCAGATCATGTAATTTCTGTGCGGGAACCAACAAACCTATGGAGTTTCGGGCACTGGCAACGTTAATACCGATCACTAGACCAGTCTTGTTGACCACGGGACCACCACTCATACCAGCGTTCACGGCCCCCGTAAAATGTACACGCTCGGTGTAACTGCCCTTTTCTAAACCGTTGTACACCCCTGGTGCTACAATCATGCCCATATCATGGGGATTGCCGAGCGAATAAATTTTTTCGCCTTGTGTCGATGTGCTGGTGGCTAACGCAAAGAACTGACTGGCAGGGGTTCCGTCGAGTTGTAACACGGCAAGATCATTGATGACATCGACGCGCAATAAACGAAGCTTACCCTTTTGACCGTGTTGGTTTTGATATTCTAAATGGTACTTTTCAGGGTGTTGAGCCAAGCCTGATACCACATGGTAATTGGTCGCCACCATGCCGTCGGAAGAGATTTGAAAACCCGAACCAATAGATGATTTTTCTTGGCTTTTGTTTTCAATCAAGCGAATTTGAAATAAAGCTGGCGACAGTGAAGAGAATAACTGCCCCGCCTTGGCTGACGGCTCGGCAAACACCACCGTGCAAGGACTCACAGATGCCAGCAAGCATAAAGTGATGAGATAGCGTGTAAATTTATAAGCTTGGCGCATGGGTTTCCTTTGTTATAAGCAAGTGGCTCAGGTGTTAAAATAATTCCGCACACCTACTTGTTACCATAAACGCATAGCGCGTTGAATATCCTGCATCGGTGTTTTTTCATTAAATAATTCCACTACCTTGCCGTGACGGTTGATGAGGTAAATGAAGGTGGAGTGCTCGACCGTGTAAAAGGAGTTGTCGCTGACATCGGGGACGTGGTAGATGACCCGCCATTGCTCGGCAGTGCTTGCCAGTGTTGCTGCATCCGCCGTCAAGCCGACCAAGTCAGGGTGAAAAAAAGCGGTGTAGTCGCGCAATATCGCAGGTGTATCGCGCCGTGGATCAAGGCTGATAAAGATGCCAGCAGCATCGTGGGGGGGAGCGGAATTCAAGGCACTAGCGATGACAGACATCGCCATCGGGCAAGCATCGGGGCAATGGGTGTAACCAAAATAGAGTAATACCAAACGCCCATGATAATCGTGTAGGGAGACAGCACCATCGGCTGATTGCAGGGTGAAGTCGCCGCCCAGTGATTGCAACCAGGGTGAAATTTTCGGCTGTGCGCGTTGCATCATTTGGCTGGATGCCCAAGCTCCCAGTAGCACCAAAAAAATAACGCATACGCCAGCTTGTAGGTGTTTTTTAACATGGAACATGTTATCTGAACAATAGGCGCATGGCTTTATGATGCGCCGTGCTAAGATGTTCCATCGCACGGGGTAGCAGAACGCCATGCGCGTTACCCATGGTCGGTCATGATCGTGGGGAAATGTTCAATGATACGGGCGTAGATTGCGGATAATTGTGCCAGCTCATCGACAGCAACGCATTCGCCCGTTTGGTGAATCGTACTATTGGTTAAACCGATCTCTGCCACTGGCACGCCAGCAGCAGCGAGGAATCGACCATCCGATGTGCCGCCGCCTGTATCGCGTACGGCATCCAG
>JAUZQP010000198.1 GCA_030950965.1 Mariprofundaceae bacterium | reverse complement strand
TTGGGATTGCGTTCAAATAGGGCTTTTTGTTGTAGCGAATGAAGGCGTAAATCATATTCCATCTCACGCATCAGCGATTTCATGAAGGTAATATATTTGCTTTCCATGGAGCGTACAACATCTGAAATAGTGAGTAAACCAAATAATGAACCATCATGGTTTACTACCACAATATGCCGTGTTTTATGGCGGCGCATAAGGTTGTTGGCTTCGGGAATATAGGCAGAGCATGGCAAGCTGAGCACGGGTGTGCGCATAAAATCACGCATACAGCTTCGCGCAAAGCGTTCACGGTCTTGATGGTACAGATGGGTCATATCCCGTGAGCTCATTAAGCCCACAGGGCGACCGTCTTCGATAGCAATCATAGCATGGCGACAACGGTTCATGGTCGCCAGCACTTCATTCATCGGCGTGTCAGGGGTAACGGTTTCCACATCGGTGGTAGCTTCTTCTGCCACATGATGCAAACGCGCTACATGCTCCACTCCCATCGAAGCGAGAAAGTTAGACATGGTCATAACGCCAGCAAGCTGACCATCATCATCGACCACGACGATGTAACGGATGCCTTGCTGTATCAACTCATCATAGGCGTGAAACATATTGACGTTGATATTCACAGTAATCGCTGGGCTGCTCATGTGCTGTGCCACGGTTTCTTGTTCGGTCAAACCATGACTACAAGCAAGGCGCACCATATCGCCCTCTGTTAGCACACCAATGGGTCTATTATTCTCTTCGACGACAATAAAGCTGATGTTTTTTTCACAAATCAATTGCAATGCATCAGCAATGACTTGTTGTGGTTTAACGGTTACAACCCCTGCTGTCATCACATCATGAATAAACAATACCGACCTCCTAAGCGAACATTGGCAAAGGCTGTCGCGCCCTTGCTGCCCCCTTTATCCGCAACGAATGCCCTGCCAGTGTAGCGCGTCTCTATGGGTGCGCTACTTCCGCTAAAGCATCCGTTGCAAACAACGGTTCTACGTAATCGTCACGACGATTTATGAATCATTCAAGCTACTTAACGTGGCAGATATGTTCGCGGTCTGGACCCGTGGAGATCATTTGCACGGGGGCTTCGCAGAGATTTTCGATGCGTGTCAAAAAGGCGCGGGCTGTGGCAGGTAATTGTTCGACATCGGTGACACCAAAGGTCGATTCCTTCCAGCCAGGCATGGATTCATAGATGGGTTCACAGCGATCAAATACGGCTGCGTCAGCGGGAATATGATCAATCAGCTCGCCATCTATACGGTAGCCTGTGCATAGTTTTACTTCATCTAAACCATCCAACACATCCAGCTTGGTGATAGCAAGCGCTGTGATGCCGTTAATGCGTACCGCGTGGCGGGTTACAAGGGCATCAAACCAACCTGTGCGGCGTGGTCTGCCTGTGGTGCTGCCGAACTCATGACCTGCTTCTGCCATGTGGCGACCAGAAGCATCGTTCATGCCATTAGCGTTATACAATTCGGTAGGGAAGGGGCCTGCCCCGACGCGAGTCATATAGGCTTTGGCGATGCCTAAAATTTCGCTCGCAGCATTCGGGCCCACACCCAAACCTGCCAACGCAGCACCTGCAACGGTGTTGGATGAGGTGACAAAGGGATATGTGCCGTGGTCAATGTCCAACATCGTACCTTGCGCGCCTTCAAAGAGAATGCACGCGCCTGCTTGTTGCTGTTGATGTAAAATAATGGTGACATCGGCAGCCAAGGGCAACACATGCTGACGCGCCAACTCTAAGGCTTCTTCCACCTCTTCACGGCTTACCGGTTCCGCTTTGAGGAACTCAGTCAGCATGAAGTTGACGTAGTGCAAATTGGTGTCGATGCGTTCACTTAGGTTGGCAGCATTGAGGTCGCACAGGCGAATACCGCGCCGTGAAGCCTTGTCTTCGTAACAGGGGCCAATACCGCGCCCCGTCGTGCCAATGCGTTCGCTGCCGCGTGCTACTTCACGGGCAGCATCTAATGCACGGTGGTAAGGTAGAATCAACTGGCAACGGTCGGATACGCGCAGACGTTCAGCAACAGGAACCCCCGAAGCTTGCAGCAGGTCGATTTCCGCCTTGAGTTCAGCGGCATCAACCACCGTACCGTTACCGATAAGGCACAAGGTTTCATCGTGCAAAATGCCCGAAGGAACATGGTGTAGCACGGTTTTTTGTGTGCCAATAACCAGTGTGTGCCCCGCATTAGGGCCGCCTTGGAAACGTGCGACAACATCGGCTTGTGGAGCCAACAGGTCAACGATTTTTCCTTTGCCTTCATCACCCCATTGGATGCCAATTGCAATTGTGTTTTTCATGCAGTACCTCGAACTCATCGGGGTTCCAGATCAAGGAACAGCCCTAAATATTGTGCCTAAGACCGCTTAGGTTGTTGCTTGTAATAACCATCGGGTTAGATCAAACGAGAAGCCGATAGCAGGCATGGCTCGTCCGTGTGCTGCCATCATCGTGTCGTAACGTCCACCACGCAATACTGCCGTTGGGGCTTGTGGCGAATAACCGCTAAAAATCAGCCCCGTATGGTATAAAAAGTGCGGCATCAGTGCAGCATCGACGACCATGTGGATATTATCCTCAAGCAGCAATACTGCCTCGCGTTCGATCTCCAACAATGCTTGTGCTGCCTGTGCAAAGTCATCGCCAAAATCGTTGCAGTGCTTACTCAGCCACGCACTATCCGCCTGCATGCTTGCCAAATCAATCAATGCTTGCCCCATGTTGTCGGTGAGTTGGTCGTTCGCCAGATGATGGATGACATCTTCAGGTGAACGGCGTTGCAATAATTCAATCCAATCAGCCAGCGGCAATGCGCTATCAGCACACAGGGCGCGGATAATGCCTACATGACCAATTTGTATCGTAGGCGCGGCAAAACCAGCCTCCAGCATCGCTAAGGCTGCCAAGTGAATGACGTGCAGGTCACAGGTCGCAGAAGCATCACCTAAATACTCTACGCCTGTTTGCCATTGTTGGCGACTGCCATCAATGATGTCGGGGCGTGCTTGCACCACAGGCCCCGAATAGCACAGGCGCAAGCTTGATTCACTTTGCAAGCGGGTGGCAGCAATGCGAGCGATTTGCGGTGTCATATCCGAACGTACAGCTAACTGCCCATAGTCGGCAGGGTCGCTGAATACCAAGGTGTTGTCCATCAAGAAACGCCCAGCACCTGCGAGCAGCACCTCGGGTTTTTCTAACAGTGGTGGGATGACTTCTTCACAGCCGTGGTCGGCGAACAGATCCAGCAAACGCCCCTGTAATAAACGCAGGTCGCGGCTTTGTTGTCCAAAAATATCATTCAGTCCCAAGACAGGGGAGGGGGCAGTATTCACAGTGCGTCCAATGCGATATGACGTACGCATATCATATTTTCGAGTTTGTTTAGTTTGTTGCAGACTTCCTCGGATGGCGGTGTATCAACGGTGATTAAGGATACCGCGTAATCACGGCTTTTGCTGCGACCTAAGCGGAAATCACCAATGTTGATGTCGTAATGTGCTAAAATAGCTCCGACGGATGCAATCACACCAGGTTTATCCAGATTTTGCAGGAAGATCATCTCTCCTTCAGGTGCCAGTTCGATGTCGCAATGATCGAGGCTGACCAAACGTGGGCGGTGACCATCAAACAGCGTACCAGCAACACAGCGTTCGCCATGATCACCACGCACCACTAAACGGATGAGGTTGGTGAAAGGGTCAGACTGTTCGCGGGCTTGCTCGACCAGTTCGATACCACGCTCGCGAGCGATAACACCAGCATTCACAGCATTTACTTCATCCATGCTTTGCGACAACAAGCCTTGCAGCAAGGCATGGATCAAGGGTTTACGGTTAAGCCCTGCAACATGCCCTTCAAATTCCACCGTTACTTGGCTGTAGCCTGGCTCTAGCCACTGTCCCATAAATTGTCCCAAGCGTAATGCTAAGTCGCTGTACGGTGCAAGCTGTACAGCTTCCGCTTCTGAAATCGAGGGAACATTCACCGCATTGCTGATGCTGCCATCAAGCAAGTAGTCCGCCATTTGCTCGGCAACTTGGACGGCAACATTTTCTTGCGCTTCATCGGTAGATGCGCCGATATGCGGCGTACAATAGACGTTATCTAGGCTAAACAAGGGGTTGTCACGCGCTGGTTCATCTTCATATACATCCAAAGCAGCAGCGCGTAAATGCCCTGATTTACACGCCTCATACAAAGCAGCTTCATCGACAATGCCACCACGAGCACAGTTAATCAGCATGCTCCCAGGCTTCATCATAGCGATGATGGATGCATCGATGAGGTTGCGTGTAGCATCAAGCAGGGGAACGTGAATCGTCAATACATCCACTATCGCCGCCAGCTCTGCCACGGTAGCTACTTTATGCACGCCCATGTCAGCCGCACGCGCATCGGAAATGAAGGGGTCATAGACATACACATGCATATGCAGCCCTTGAAGGCGGTTGCATACGATGGCGCCAATATTGCCTGCGCCGATCACGCCCGCATTTTTCGCCGTGAGTTCCATGCCCATGAAACGAGATTTTTCCCACAAGCCAGCCTTGGTTGAAGCACTGGCATGGGGAATCATCCGTGCTGCCGAAACAATATGCGCCACAGCCAGTTCCGCGGTGGTAATGGTATTGCCAAATGGCGTATTCATGACCACTACACCACGGCGGGAGCATGTTTGGGTGTCAATATTATCCACACCGATACCCGCACGACCAATCACCTTGACCTTGCTAGCCGCAGCCAGTAATTCGCCTTTTAGGTGGGTGGAGGAGCGCACGGCAATGCCGTCGTATTGGTCGGCAATCGCCAGCTTTTCAGCATCGCTTAAACCAGGGCGATAATCAACCTCCACACCACGCGCCTGGAATACATCAGCGGCACGGGCACTCATTTTATCTGCAATCCATACGCGAGGTGTACTCATGGCATCAGACCTTGTCGAATCGTTCGGCGAGCACTTGCTGCGCTGCTGCAACACCTGCACCCATTTGCACCGGGTAGCCAAAACGGTTAAGGGCGATTTCAATGGCACTCATGGCAATGACAATATCAAACACATCGTAATAACCCAGATGTGCAATGCGCAGAATGCGACCCTTCAAATCATCCTGACCACCAGCAAAGGTTACACCCATGGTGTCGCGCAGGTATTTCACAAATGCTGCACCATCCACTTCTTCAGGGATGAATGCGCCAGTTGCACTGCTCGCAGGGGTTGATGATACCAGCTTCATGCCCAAGGCGGCAACGCCAGCACGGGTGGCTTCAGCCAACAGCTTATGGCGCGCAAATAAATGATTCAAACCCTCTTCAAACATCATCTTGAGAACTTCGTTCAGTCCAATGACCAACGATGCCGCAGGGGTCCATGCCGTGGTGTCTTTACCTGCTTGCTGGTTTTTGCGTTCGGTTTTAAGGTCAAAATAGAAGGTGCTGCAAGCGGCCGATTCAGCCAGCTTCCAAGCCTTGCTGGACACAGCAATGGTCGCCAGACCTGGTGGCAGCATGAAGGCTTTTTGTGAACCAGAAATCACCACGTCCAAGTTCCAGTCATCCATCGGCATATCAATCACGCCCAGTGCGGTAATCGCATCGACCACCGTGATGCAGTTTTCACGGTCACGGGTGAGGGCGGCAATTTCACGAATAGGATGTTCGGTGGTGGTGGATGTTTCCGATGCCTGAACGAATACGCCACGCGCATCGGGGTGTGCATTTAGTGCGGCTTCCACATCGGTAACGGCAACGGCTTGCCCCCAAGGAACACTGATTTCTACCGCTGTTACGCCATGTTTGCCGGCAATCTTACCCCAACGTTCGCCGAACTTACCACCATTGACATAGATGATGGTGTCGCCGGGGGAGCAGAAGTTCACCATAGAGGCTTCCATCGCACCCGAACCTGACGAGGCGAGCATCAATACATCTTGCGTTGTCTGGTGTACCTGCTTTAACATCTCCCGTGTTTCGGCAAAAATAGCCGAAAACTGTGGTGTGCGATGATGAATCATAGGGGCTGCCATACGCAGCATTACACGTTCAGGCACCGTTGTTGGGCCAGGGGAAAGAAGGTATTGTTTAATCACAGACATACTCCGATAAGATTGATCGCACATCTAGGAGGCTGTCTTTCTATTTTCGTGCAGCCTCCTAGGCAGCGTGCGGCGGTATGCTAACCCCACCCTCATGGTGGTCAATTAGTAGGGAGGATAAGGCTTTGCGCAGCCACCAAACTTTCGATAAGCTTTTGGGGGGATGCTGAAATAACAGTTATCTATTCAAGCTTCCCATTTATTGCGAGTTACCTTAGCGCATCAGGCAAATGCAGGCGTGTAACAAACTCACGAGATCGCCTGATGCGCCTGCGGCTTATCATGCCTACAAAACTGTTCCGCCTTAAAAGGGAAGCCTGATTATTGGCTGTTTCGCTTCGCCCGCCTACCTACATAAAATCAATTCAATCATCGTGGATGTAGTTTAAAAATTGTTCGCGGGGGATGGTTTTTGCGCCCATGCTGGCAAGGTGTTCGGTGTGGAATTGGCAATCAATCAGCTTCCAGCCTTGGGACTTGGCTGTATCAATCATCGTTGCCATCGCCATTTTGGAACCATCACGCTGCGTGTGAAACATCGACTCGGCAAAAAACACGCCGCGTTGCAACACGCCATAAGCACCACCGATTAAAGCATCGTCACACCATACCTCGAAG
>JAUZQP010000197.1 GCA_030950965.1 Mariprofundaceae bacterium | reverse complement strand
TCAATGGTGTATGTTATTCGTGTATTGTGTGTATGGGGGGCGTGGCATTTGTGGGTACGTGGCTTTGTTGGGTTTCGCTTCGCTCTACCCAACCTACGTGCTGATAATTAAGGAAGTTATATTTTTACATGTCGTATTTACGCAGGGATTTAGGCAGGATACCATTGGTACGCTACTCCCAGCAAGGCATCCGTTGCAAACAAAGGTTCTACGCAATCATCACGACGATTTATGAATAATTCAGGCTAAATCCGTTATAATCAGAATAAATTCAGATTATGGCGTAACGCGGATAATGCCGTTGCTGCGCAGCATGCGTACACGATCCCCTATTTTAAATGTTATACGTGGGCTACGCTCCTGAACCAGCGAAATTACCGAACCATCTTCCCGACGCAGGGTGATTTCATCACCTTGCTTGCGCGTTCCCATCTCTTCTGCCACTGCTCCAGCCGCTGCTCCCACGGCTGCACCGAGTACGGTTGCTGCTGCTTGACCACGTCCACGACCCACTGCACTGCCGCCGATGCCGCCCATTGCGCCGCCAAGAATTACGCCAATCGGCGTTTTAGAGCCTTCAATCACTATGGGGCGAAGCCCTTCAATGGTTGCATACTCCACCTGATGCACCGTGCGAGCCTCATCGCGCGAGTAGGTATCGCCCGATAATGAGGATAAACAGCCAGATAGCGAAACCATAACCAACAAAGATAACACAACTCGAAACATCATAACCTCCATGACTATAAGCGGATAATGAGCAAACGTACTACCAATATTCATCCGAGTAAATAGAAGCAGGGTGCAATGACGGCTTGCAAAGCAGGGGTGTGTCATAATAATGCCGCCCATGAGTGTAAAAAGATCCCCCCAACCCATGAAACCGGGTGAAAAAATGATGTTTATTGTCGCGGGAGCCTTTGTTGTTCTGGCTTTCCTTGGCTTTATTGCCATGTTGTTCATCCAATCGAAGGATGATAAGCCCATGTTTGAAATGAAAACTCATTTCCAATTGAGTGAGACAGGGCAGCGCGGCTCTGAAGGGTTTCGGCTGAATGGTTGTACCACCTGCCATCGAGCCTTGCGTAATGGTACCAATATGGGACGTACTGCCGAATTAGATGGTATTGGCTCGCGTCGTACAGAGACTTGGCTAGAAGCATTTTTGGGCGACCCAGAAAAGTACTACCGAGCCGCCACCGTCGATCATGGCCCCACACCTAAACGAGCTGATTACGTGGCCGAGCTGGATGTTGCAACGCGCCATGATATTGCCGTATTCCTTTCTGAACTGAAATCAGATCAAGGCTCTTCTACTGCCGCAGCACCACCTGAAGGACGTTCAGATTTTATTGACAGCATGGTGAAGACATGGGCTCCAGCTAGCTGGAAAGAAAAATACACAGATATACGTGATAAACCTGTACAAGATGGTTATGCGACTGCGCAACCAGCCGAGAAGGAGTAAACCATGGCACAACCTTGGGAAGATGAAGAGTACGTCAAATATATCTTATGGTTTATTTTTGCCTGTGTGATCTACAGCATGATTGGTTTTTCATGGGGCGCGCTAATGGGCGGTATTCATGAATTTCGTCATTTCGTTGACCATCGTATGCACGGTAATCTCATTGTTCGTGCGCACACCCACATTAATCTGTTGGGCTGGGTAGAAATGGCTATTTTTGCTGGTGTTTATTATATCGTTCCGCGTCTCGTCCATCGTGGTATTTACAGCATGAAGCTGGTTAAAGCGCATTTCTGGATTCATAATTTTGGTTTAATCGGCATGGTGGTGTTCTTCACTATGGCAGGTGTGATGGGTGGTAATGCAAGCCTTACTATGACTCCTGAAGAGGTGGAGGCGATTGTGAAGCCTTGGTTAGCCACGATGGGTATTTTTGGCTCATTGGTGTTGCTTGCAAACTTTATTTGGGCCTATAATATCTTTATGACCTGCCGCAAACCGAGCGCGTCTTGATGTCGCGCCGAATATTAGGCTTTGCAGTCAGTCTGCTGCTAGCCCTCCTCATCAGTGGCTGTGATTTTGGTGGTAGTGGTGCTTTCATGCAAGGTAAGGAAGTACCCTCGGTGAAAACCAAGACATTGGCGGATGTAGGGGGCGACATGTCTAAAATCACCAGTTACCGCTACCCTGATCCACGCATGTATCAAATGTCCTTTGATGATGCGTTAAAGCTGGGTAAACCGATTGTGTTAGAGTTTGCTACACCAGGTCATTGTACCCAGTGTGACAAACAGCTACAGCTCCTAAAAGCGTTGATGAATGTGTATGAGAAAGATGTTATCTTTTTACATATGGATCAATACTACAATCCTGAAGCATACGATGCCTTTCAAGTCCGTGGTGAACCTTGGACGTTTGTGATTGATCGACATAAAAAAGCCAAAATGGTCTATCCTGGTCGTATCCTGTACCAAGAGCTTGATCCCTTGCTGAAAGAGATGACGACGACAGGGAAGAAAAACGATGGCTAAACGATGGGAAGAAGTGCAATGCACGCTACATGCCGATAAAACAGGTGTGATCTGGGATCTCGTCTTGTATGTTCCAACGGTGGGTTTTTTACTGTTGTGGGGCCTAAAACTTTGGTTTGCTGGCGACGAAGATCAAGGTGTGATCGCTTACGGATTAATGTTTCTTGGTTTTTTCTTTTTGATGGCAGGTGGTAACCGTATTGGTAAACGCCTCTTGCTGTTGCCCGGTGCGCCCATCGCCTTGGACATCACCCGTGAGCGTGTAAAATTGACGGTCAAGGGTGGTAATCAAGTTACGCTCATTAAAGATTTGCGCTTTTTTTCTGACATGGCAGGCAAGTCATTTGGATTAACAGGTATGGATCAAAATGGTGCAAAGAAACAATTTGTATTGCATCACAAGCAATTCGTGGTGGAAGATTACGAATGCGTCAAAAAGGCACTAGAACGCTATGCATAAATTATGGTG
This sequence comes from Mariprofundaceae bacterium, assembly GCA_030950965.1. Classification (GTDB taxonomy): domain Bacteria; phylum Pseudomonadota; class Zetaproteobacteria; order Mariprofundales; family Mariprofundaceae; genus AB-137-C09. The sequence continues at coordinate 5,068 of JAUZQP010000197.1, read as the reverse complement.
GAAGAATCTTGCGTTGGTTGGCTTGCTTTGTGCTAGCACGCATCAAGCAAGTGCGGCGATGGTCTTGGACGGTGTAGCTGCAACGGTAAATAACCAAGCGGTGAGCTGTTATCAGGTGGCTGAAGGTGTCATTACCTTAACCACGCAGATGAAGCAAGCGGGGGCTAAATCCATCGACCCTCAAAAACTTTATGATCGCGTGTTAGACACTGAAGTGATGCTGTTATTACAAAAACGCGAAGCGAAGAAGCTGGGGATCAGCGTCACGGCAGAGGAAGTGGATAAAACACTGGAAAACATGGCGAAGAGTAATGGCTTGCGTGTGTCGCAACTTAAAGAGGTGCTGGCCAAGCAGGGGATGGATTACGGCAGCTACAAAAAGACCTTGGAAAATCGCATTTTGATCAATAAATTGGTCACCACGGGTATTCGTTCGCAAATTAATATCAGCGAAGAATCGATGCACGAATATTACCGTAAATACTTGAAAAATCCCAAGCCCGTACGTGAACTTCACCTGCGTCAAATGCTATTTGATCTGCCAGCTTCACCCACCCCCGAACAGGTGAAAGTAGTTCGGAATAAGGCGTTAAACGTCTATGATCGTTTACGCGAAGGTGAAAGCTTTGATAAGCTTACCACCCTGTATTCCACCAACAGCAGTGGTATGGATAACGATTTGGGTTGGTTTATGCAGGGGTCTATCTCCTCCGTATTTAATGCGGTTTTTGCCCTCCCTGTTGGTCAAGTCACCGAACCTACGCGATCGCCTGCGGGCTTCCATATTTTATTGGCAGCCGAAGAGCGATGGAAAAAACCAGATATGGGTGAAGCTTATGACCAAGTACATGCGCGTCATATTTTGTATAAGATTCCTGCTGCTGCCAGCATCGAAGAAAAAGCAGATATCATGCTTCAAGCGAAGACATTGGCGCGCCAATTGCAATCAGTATCCGATGAAGATTTCGCTGCACGAGCCAAGGAAGTATCGCAAGGTCCCAGTGCCGAAAAAGGCGGTGACTTAGGCTGGTTCAAGCGCGGTCAAATGGTACCAGAGTTTGATGACGTTGTTTTTAAGTTGGAAGCTGGCAAAACGAGCGATGTGGTGCGTACACGGTTTGGCTTACATATCATCCGCGTGGTAGAAAAGCGTCATATCGACCCTAGTAGTTACGAAGCCAATCAGGCACGTATTCAGCAAGTCTTAACCGATGCCGAAATGCAAACGCAAGTACCACGCTGGATGGCAAGGTTGAAATCCGATGCCGTGGTTAATAAGAAAAGCTGTCCGCAGGTTATTCAACCAGGTGTTTTGTGACATTGCTGATTACACTGGGTGAACCTGCTGGCATCGGTCCCGATGTTATGCTTTTAGCCCAACAGAAAAATAGCGAAGCCTTCCACGGTTGCGTGGTGGTGAGTCCGTTAGCATGGTTGCAACAACGGGCGCAGTTATTGGCTGTGGATGTTGCTTTGGTGGAGCACTCCACCTTGGCACAAGCCAGCGATGCCTGTCATGATCAAGCGGGTATTCATTGCTGGAACCCTGAGCCTCAACTTGCCGATGGTCCCGTCTTGGTAGGGCATCCTGCGGCGGTTACTGCCGATGCGGTGGTTGCCTGTATTCGTCATGCGGCGCAAGCCTGTTTGCGCGGCGAGGCTCGCGCCATGGTGACAGCTCCGATTGAAAAAGCAGTGTTACGCAACGCAGGTTTTGCCTTCCCCGGCCATACTGAGTTTTTAGCCGATTTGGCTGCCAAGGCTAAACGTAGCGATCAACAAGAGTTTGCTATGATGCTGGCATCATCAGTGCTCCGCGTGGTTTTACTTACCACCCACATGGCATTGCGTGATGTACCAGACGCGTTAAGCGTGAGCGAAACCCTGCGTATTCTTCGCATTACGCATGATGATTTACAACGCCGTTTCGGGATTGCACAACCGCGCATTGCCGTATGTGGTTTGAATCCACACGCTGGTGAACAAGGTCATTTCGGTAACGAAGAGAGCACGCTACTCACTCCAGCTATTCTTGAGGCTCGCGCTCTAGGCATGGACATCGCTGATGTGATGCCAGCCGATACGCTATTTTCCGCTCAAATGCGTCCGCAGTTCGATGCTGTAATCTGTTGCTATCACGACCAAGGGCTCATTCCCATCAAGGCACTAAGCTTTGGTGATGCCGTCAATGTCACCTTAGGCATGCCATTCATTCGCACCAGTGTAGATCACGGTACAGCCCTAGATAGGGCAGGCACAGGTAACGTTCATTGCGGCAGTTTATTGCAAGCTACTCTCATAGCACGCAGCATGGTGGAACACGAATCAGTGCCTCTGCAAGCATAGGTGTTCCGTAGATCAATTAATCAAAAAGATTGTGAAATATTTAACTATTGCTCTTGAGAGGGAGTTTAAAGTACTTGGGAATATGACTATGAAAACCACTAAAGAAGATAATATATCTAAAGCTATTAAGAATGTAATATCTGAATTAATGAATCGAGTCATGAATAAAGTTCTCATTCAAGATCCTTTTATTAAAGAAAAACATCATTCAGCTAAACCACTGTATGCGGCTTTAGTTCCAGATGAAATATTTAAAGGATCTCACTTTGAACGTCGATTCGTTACCCCTTTTGGTGGTGTTTGGGAAAAACTAGCAAAAGTTGTAGCTACTGAGGCTCATGGTAATTGTATGATGGGGCATACGATTACTGGCACTGTAGGTAGTGAAAGTTTGAGACGAATTCAGGAAGTGCTGAATAAACTAGAACATAAAGAAAAAGGGAAAGAACGGATAAATCCTGACTGGAAAAGGGAAATGGCATATATTAAAAATGGAGGTGGAGAGTTAATATCTACATCTGTTGTTTGTGATATTTTTATTGAAAGTGATAAAACAGGAAAGAAATATGCTTTTGAACTAAAAGGCCCTTTGCCTAATAGTGATCAAACAAAAGTCAGTAAAGAAAAAATATTCAAGCTTCTTGCCATGGAGCCACAAAAAGTAGATTTTGCTTTTTATGCCCTCCCATACAATCCATATGGTAAAAAGGAAGATTATGCATGGAGCTTTCCTTTAAGATGGTTTGATATGAAGAAAGATGAATCAGTTTTAATCGGAAATGAGTTTTGGAACCTGATTGGTGGAACTGGAACTTATGATATGTTTGTTAAAGAGATAAACACATTAGGTAAAGAGTATAAAGAACAAATTTATAGAGAGTTTTTAGGTATTGATCCATTAGAAGGTTCAAATGATGGAATGCTTAAGTAATGGCTGAGTTATTTTCATTTGTTGACCTTTTTTCGGGTGTTGGTGGCTTTAAAATAGCACTTGAAAATAATGGTGGTAATTGTTTGGGTTATAGTGAAATTAATGGTGATGCAATAACAGCCTATTGTAAAAATTTTAATGAAACCATAAAAAATAACCTTGGTGATATTACTCAGATTAAAGATTTGCCAAAGCATGATTTTTTAACTGCGGGTGTACCATGTCAAAGTTGGTCTATAGCAGGAAAAAACTTAGGTTTTGATGATGATAGAGGCCAACTGTGGAACGATACAATTTATCTATTACAACGATCCAAGCCAAAAGCATTTATTTTTGAGAATGTAAAAGGATTGGCTGACCCGAGAAACCAAGGTTCTCTATCTTATATTTTAACGCGAATAAAAGATGCTGGATATTATGCAGATTACTTTCTTATAAACTCCCATGATTACGGCGTAGCTCAAAGTAGAGTGCGTGTTTATATCATAGGCTTTAAAAACAAAGATTTTTTTGATAAATTCAAGCTACCTGAAAATATGGAAAATAAAACAAAACTTTCTGATATTTTAAATATCGAGATACCGGACTATGAAACTTCAGAAAAAACAATGAGAAGAGATTTGTTTGGAAATGTTGTTCCAATTAAGTCTATGAGTTTATCAAGTAAAAATGGATTTAATGACTATTTTCTTTTTAATGATCTTCGGAATGGTCATACGACTATTCATTCCTGGGATATTATTGATACAACAGAAAGACAAAAATATATTTGCTATATGCTTTTGAAAAATAGACGTAAAAAAATCTATGGTGAATTAGATGGAAATCCGCTTTCACTTGAGCATTTCCAAAGACTAGACTCTTCCATTAAACAAAAAGAATTAAATGGGTTGATAAAGTTGGATATTCTCAAAAAAGAAGAATACTCTTTTATCATAAATAAACATCATAAAAATGAGTTGACTGATGATGAGGAAAGATGCATTAATGCGTCTAATAACGATCAGCTAGTAATAGATATGCTTAAATTTAAAAGAGAAATAAAAATAAGTAAGATATCGATAAATAAAGTTATAGAAAGTTTAAAGAACAAAGGAATAATAAGATGTATTGAAACTCGTTATGATTTTAAGAATACTAAAATTAGTACAGGCTTATTTGGTGTAAATAGAATATTTTTACCAAGTTCGGATATTTTCCCAACGTTGGTTGCAAGTGATACAAATGATTATATAGCACTGCATGGGATAAATCCTAAAGATAAATACTCTTATAAAAAACAGTTTATTGAAGAAATATATATAAAAAAACAATACCGTAAAATAACGAGAGATGAAGCTTGTTTAATACAAGGTTTCCCTAGGGACTTTATCTTACCTGATTCAAGGGCTAGATGGATGAAGTTAATTGGTAATAGCGTATCAATTCCTGTCATTGATACGTTGTGCAAAGCAATTTTACAAACTGGTGCTTTCAAAATGGAACAGAAGACACCGTCCTCACAACAGCCTTTCACTAACCACGTTGAACATTTGGCGCTGTAGATTTCGCTAATGATCGAACATAACCCATGGAAATTCTCATTATGACTTCGATTTCATGTAGGTTACATAAAGAAATAGACGCTTATGGTGCCTCTTTATCAGCTTCTAATTTCTCTGCTGCATCTTTGGCACTGTCGGTAAATAGATCGTTACTGCGCTGGATGAATCTGTTTACCTCTTCTGCTGGGGCGATGTTAGCAAAGGGCGGTAATAAGGCAGCGTTGAAGCTGGCACGGTCGTGATCTGA
>JAUZQP010000196.1 GCA_030950965.1 Mariprofundaceae bacterium | reverse complement strand
GTGACCATCACCACAGAAATCAAAGGTGGTTACCGTGTTGATATGGGTGGTTTAACTGCCTTTATGCCACGTTCGGAAGCAGACCCTAACCCTAAAGCAACATCTGGCTTGGTCGGCACGCGTTGTGAATGTGCGATTCTTGATGTTAGCCGTCGCCCTGATAATATTGTTGTTTCTCGTAAGCAGCCTTTGTTAGCGATACAGGCGGTACAGCGTGGCGTGTTCTTTGAACAGACGAAGGTAGGCAGCAGAGTCAATGGCACGGTGCGTCGTTTGGCAGACTTTGGAGCATTTGTTGATCTTGGCGGTGTGGATGCGCTGTTGCATGTGTCGGATATTTCTTGGCGCAGAATTGAACACCCTTCGGAAATGTTAACGGTTAACCAACAAGTCACGGTAGAAGTACTCAAGCTGGATGCAGAAACAGGTAAAGTATCGGTATCCATTAAATCCATGCAAGATGATCCTTGGACGCATGTAGAGCAAACCTACGAAGAAAATATGCGCGTAACGGGCACTGTTCTTAAGTTGTTAGACTTTGGTGCTGTCGTTGAATTGGAACCTGGTATTGAAGGCCTTATCCATCGTTCCGAAATGAGCTGGATGCGTAAAGATGTAAAACCCACGGAAGTGCTTACGGAAGGCGATGTCGTGGACGTGGCTATTTTGGAAGTAAAACCCAAAGCACGTCGAATTCGTTTAAGCTTGAAAGAAGTGGCTGATAACCCTTGGGAATCTTGGTTGGCGGAGCATCCTGTAGGCAGTCGCATTACAGGTAAAGTACGTAACATGACCGATTTCGGTTTCTTTGTTGGGCTAGGCAATCAAATGGATGGCTTGGTTCATCTGGCGAACATCTCTTGGACTGAACGTGGTGAAGTCGCAATGGAGCACTTCCATAAAGGTCAAGAAGTTGAAGCGGTTGTGTTGGGTGTTGATGTTGAACGCCAGCGCATCTCTTTGGGTGTTAAACAGGCTTCTGAAGATCCCTTTGAAGTATTCGTTCGTAATGCTAAACGTGGCGCAGTGGTGAAGGGAACCATTACCGAAAATGTTGGTGGTGCTTATTTAGTAGCGCTGGCTGATGGTCTTCGGGCACGTCTAGGCATGCGGGAAATGCCGCGTGATAGTGATGAGCTGAATATTGGTGAAGTGATTGATGCTAAAATCATTGATGTAAACCGTCGCCGTCGTCAGGTTGAGCTTTCAGTGCGTCAGTATTTGCGTGATGAAGAGCGTGATGCAGTACGTCAATATTCACAGCAAACAGCAGCGGAAGAAAACCTTTCTCCTTTGGCTATTGAACTACAGAAAAAGTTCCTTTCGATTAACAAATAGTGTGAACAATTGATTGAATGAATAGAAAACCTAACCAACCAGCATAAAAGGGTGGTTAGGTTTTCCCACTTGATGATGAATAAGGGGCTGTATGCCCTACCGGAGGTTTTGCTATGACTAAATCGGAGCTTGTTGATCTTATTGCCAGAGAGTATGAACATATTCAACGCAGTGAAGCTGAAGCTGTGGTAAATGAAGTGTTTGACGCGATTGTTACCGCTATGGCGGCTGGCGAGCGGGTTGAATTACGCGGCTTTGGTAGCTTCACCACCAGAGTTCGTCGTGCCCGTGTGGGGCGGAATCCCAAAACGGGAGATTCTGTTGCTGTCCCGCCCAAATATATGCCTCATTTTAAACCAGGTAAGGAAATGCGCGAACGTGTGGATCTGCAAGATACTTAATTATTTAGGAACGGGAATTCAATAACTTGTGCACTTTAAGCTTGTCTTTTTACCCAGCATCAGCGTTGAAAAAAGCTTACATAGCGAGGCTATGCTACGCTTTTTTCGCCTTGATGCTGAATAAAAAACCTTCGCCTAACATGCACAAGTTATTAAATTTCCATTCCTTAGCAAGATCCTGATTGCATGAATCTTACGAATGCCATAGTTGCTATCGCCTTAACAGGCTTGGCTGTATTGTTCTCTTTTTCTAACGGCATGCCGGTTAAAGTTTATTTTCATAGCTTTTCCACAGCACCGATGCCTTTTTATATTCCTATTTTTATTGCTTTTTTAACGGGCTTTATTGGCGGAATGATTGCCTTAAGCTTTTCTCGCTATAAACATAAGCGAGATATTTATCGGTTACAGCGAGAAAATCGTTTATTGGCCGATGAATTGGATAATTTGCGGAATATTCCTTTACAAGATGACCTTTGATCAGTCGCTGCGCGGAATGATCTTAATCTTTATCACGCTGGATATTTTGCGCTATTCAAGGCACAAAAAAGGGCCACTGCTCATCAACCTACCGCGCCCATGCAAGGCTTGCTTGCACCACTTTTTTTGTAACGCAGAAGATCGCGCAAATAGGCACGTTAGACATGTTAAGATGATTTTTCGCGCCTACTTACAGTGCCCTACTTAATGTTATGATCACCTCCTTACTTATCTCCATATTGTTGGCATTGTTACTGGTATTGTCAGTGTTATATTGGCAAAAATTAGAAGAGACAAGCGAACAACATGACCCAGTGGAAGATGACCGTGTTCGTCCTTTGCTGCGTGGCTTGAATTACCTACTTTCTGATGAACCCGATAAAGCGTTAGATGAGGTCGTGAAAGTGGCCAAGTTGCGTTCGGAAGCAACGGAAGTTTACATGTTCCTTGGTGAGATGTTTCGCAACAAGGGAGAGTATGGTCGGGCAGTGCGTATTCATCAAAATATTTTAGCACGCCCTCATGTATCCAACGATCTTTTTATTCAAGCACAATTAGCTTTAGCCACGGACTTTCATGTCGGCGGCTTGATTGACCGAGCTGTTCGCCATTACCATAAAGTGCTCGATGTTCAGTCCGATCATCGCATCGCATTGCAGTCTTTATTACGTATTCATGAACAAAGCGGCGATTGGAAAACGGCGATTGAATTTTTACAGCGTCTTGAACGTTTGGATGGTCTCCAGGATCATCACCACGCTTATTTATTGGCGGAGTTGGCGCAAGCCTCGTTGGAAGCTGGCGCGATTGCTCTTGCGACTGAACAGGCGCAGGAAGCACGGGATTTGAATGCATCCTGTGTGCATGCGCATCAGGTGGCGATCATCAGTGGCTTGCAGTCCCATGATGATGCAATGGTATTATTACACCTAGAGGTCATGGCTGATGCTACGCCTGAAATGCTTTTTTTATTACTTCCAGTATTGCTAGATACAGACTACGACACCTATACACCTGTGCTATGGCGCTATTGGGTGGCGCACCGTAATTTGGATCTTGCTTTGACATGGCTTGAATATATAGCATGTCACCAAGGGCAGGAAAACGCCGATCATTGGTGTAAGAAACTAGGCTTTAACTCAGAGACTTTACGCGACTCGTTACGTTTGGCAGCATTGTTTTCACCCGATGATGAGTTGCGCAGTCATGCCATACGTTGGCGTGAACAATTAAAACATTATCAGTGTCATCATTGCGGAGTGCAGATTGAAGCTTTACGTTGGCAATGCCCGCAATGTCAACAATGGGGAACGATGCGCTCTGTTCGCCAAGAGCTGTAAGGCAACTCGCAATAACCAACTGAATCGAAATTCTGGGCACTTGGCAAGCTGTTGAGAGAGACGGCTAAAAAATATTCGTTACCTATTGACATGGGGTATAATGGGAGACATCGTTTCTTTTTAATCCACATTACCAAGAAAAATTTAAGGAGTACTGCGTGAGTAATAGATCAAAAAAGAGACCTAAAAAAAGAAGAGCTACATCTGGTTGCTATAAGTCGAAAAAAGTGCTGGCTACAACGCTAACGGGAGAGATCGTTCAACCGATCAGGCTACACTATGAGAGAGTAAACACAGCTATCGTCAGCAACGTTTTTACAGCGCTATCGTGCATGGAATTCGATTCAGCACGCCAGCGATGGGTATGGCTTTATAAAGATGAGTCAAGGGATATCGCATTAAACCAGCCCAAGAATAAGGCTACTACTAACTTAGGACCAGTTGTTCTGGGGTCGATTTTTTCACCTGAAGATGATCATATGTATATTGACTTAAATTCATTTGAGCGTGCTGTACAGGCGGTGCTATTTTTTGATCGGGTGATAAGTAGAAAATCGGCTGCTCTCTCCTATGTTCAATTTGTAAACGCTCTATTTGAAAGTGGCGGAGATAAGCAATCCACTCACGACCATTATTTTGACAAAGTTCTTGCTATTAAACCTGACCCTGAAGCAGTTTTAATAAAAACAATCGAGGGCATTAAGCAATGCACCGCTAATGATGAAGAGGCCATGGCTCTTTTCATTCAAAAGCAGGAGGAGGATTCAAAAAAACCTTTTCCCATGGTTGAATCCTTTCCAGCTAACTACTATGAGGATAAGAGCATTGATAGCTTTGAGCAGATGCTTAATATTCGGCAACATATTGCAATGGAACACTGGAAAGGGAACAGTGATTTCTCTTTTTATGATATTCTACAAAAAATAGTATAGAAACAGGGCAGTATACATCAAACCAACACTCCCATGCGCTGCGCGGTAATCTGTATGTAGCACGTAGGTTGTAATCATTCACTCCCCCCCACTGATTTTTCCGCCCTCTGCGTTGAAAGTGCTCATTTACCCAAGCGTAAACTGCGCGCTTTCGCCTTGATGGCGAAAAAAAGAGGGGTGTGAATGATTACCGTAGGTTGGGTAGAGCGAAGCGAAACCCAACCTACGCTTCACTGTTCTTATGGCATTGCTCATGTAATGATTCAGGATCAATATCAAACCGTATCCTGCCTAAATGCCCGGGTAAATACGACATGGAAAATATAACTTCCTTAATTATCAGTTAGTTATATTTTTTTAAAAATAAACTTACCCTAGGATTTAGGCTGGATACGATTATTTATTGCGCGTTACCTAAACTGTAAGGCTGTTGACACAGGAGAGGATATGAAAAACCGTATTATGGTAGCATTGGATGTACCCCATGCTGCACAGG
>JAUZQP010000195.1 GCA_030950965.1 Mariprofundaceae bacterium | reverse complement strand
ATGATCGGCATGGCTTGGGCTGTGCGTCACCCTGAACGGGTACGCCGCTTGGTGGTATTGAACACAGGCGCATTTCACCTGCCTGCTGGCACGCCTCTGCCGTGGGCGTTGAAGTTATGTCGTGATTCACCGTTGGGTGCGCCATTGATACGCGGCATGAATGCCTTTGCAGCGATAGCTGCACGGGTGGGTTGTAAGCGTCACCCCATGTCGGCGGAGTTGCGGCAGGCCTATTGCAGCCCCTACCACAATTGGCGTAGCCGCATTGCTACGCTACGTTTTGTGCAAGATATTCCGCTACAAGAGGGCGACCCTGGCTATGACTTGGTGAGCGAAGTCGCCCAAGGCTTGGCACCATTCCGTGATCGCCCGATGATGATTGGCTGGGGTGAAAAAGATTTTGTGTTTAACCGTCCTTTCCTCAATGAATGGTTGCAACGTTTCCCTGAGGCAGAGCTGTATCGCTATGCCGATTGCGGCCATTATGTGTTGGAAGATGCTGCCGAAGATCTGATTCCCAAGATCGTAGATTTTTTACATAGGAACCGTTTATGAGTGTCGAAACCATTGCCAGCCGCATCCGTCAGATGGCAGCGCAACAAGGGCATGCCGTAGCAATATACTGCCCACATGGACACGATAGTGCTGGTCGCGTTGCTTATACCCACGACACCTTCTTGCAACTTGAGCAAAACAGCAATCGTTATGCTATTGCTTTGGAGCGCATGGGGATTACGCGAGGCATGCGTACGGTGTTGATGGTTACGCCCAGTGCGGACTTTTTCGCCCTGACCATTGCCCTGTTCAAAATCGGTGCTGTACCTGTATTGGTGGACCCTGGCATGGGCGTGAAAAACCTTAAAGTCTGCCTCGCCGAAGCGGAGCCCGAAGCCTTTATTGGCATGGCAAAGGCGCAAGTAGCACGGCTCATTTTGGGCTGGGCGAAAACTTCGCTACGCATTATCATTAGCACAGGTCCGCGCTGGCTGTGGGGCGGCTATCACTTAGCGCAAGCAGTGTCATATATTCCCATGAATCGTCCTTACAATATTGCCCCATGTGAGGCGGACGAAACAGCCGCTATTTTATTCACCAGCGGCAGCACGGGTGTGCCTAAAGGCGTGGTGTACCATCACGGTAACTTCATCGCCCAGATTGATGCCTTACAAACACTGTATGCTATTCAGCCAGGCGATATTGATTTACCGACTTTCCCTCTTTTCGCCCTCTTTGCCCCTGCCTTAGGTATGACAGCGGTGATTCCTGACATGGATTTCACCCAGCCAGGCAAAGCCGATCCGCGCCGTTTGGTGGCAGCCATTGAAGCCTTTGGCGTTCAAAGTATGTTTGGTTCACCTGCGCTGATTCGCAACCTTGCAGCCTATGGTCAAGCACAAGGCATCACCCTGCCTACCTTGAAGCGGGTAATTTCTGCGGGCGCACCTGTTCCTGCCGATGTATTGGCACAGTTCACACCGATGTTGACACAGGATTGCACTGTTTATACACCCTATGGTGCAACCGAAGCATTACCTGTTTGTTCGATTAGCAGTGCGGAAATTTTAGGCGAAACCGCAGCGTACACGGCACAAGGTCATGGTGTATGCGTCGGCAAGCCCGTAACGGGTATCGAACTGCGCATCATAGCCATTGACGATGGCGAGCTAGCCTCGTGGAATGATGTACCATCTGTGGAAGATGGCAACATAGGGGAGATCACTGTCCACGGGGCACAGGTCACGCACAGCTATTACCAGCGCGAAGCATCTACCGCACTGGCAAAAATCCCTGATGAGAATGCCAACATCTGGCATCGCATGGGCGATTTAGGCTACCGTGATGAACAAGGACGCATCTGGTTTTGCGGTCGTAAATCACACCGCGTCACACTGCCTGAGCAAACGCTCTACACCATCCCTTGTGAAGCTGTATTCAACCAGCATGATGCTGTATTCCGTTCCGCTTTGGTGGGCATAGCGCGTGATGGTCAGGCGCAAGCTGTGATGTGCATCGAACTACAGCCCTGCATCAAGCCAGCAGAGCATGCCAACATTCGCCGTGAGTTATTAGAACTGGCGCACAGCAACCCTGTCACGACCAGCATCGATACGGTCTTATTCCACCCCAGCTTCCCCGTAGATATTCGCCACAACGCCAAAATATTCCGCGAAAAACTTGCGCCTTGGGCGGTAGAAGCCTTGGCGTAAAGTAATCGGAATAACTCAGGCTAACGCGCAGCTACAGTTTTCCACACAGCTTGTGGACGAGCCTGTGGATAACTTTGTGGATAAGTGGGGTAAATGCCTTATTTTTCAACGAAAAGAAGGAAACCTTGCATCCCTGGTTACTTTTTAGGCAACACTTATGATTCCTTTGTTTACAATATGTTACGGGCTACCTAGTGCATAAGGTTATAAATAATCACAATATATTGTGTGTATAGAAAGCAACTAAACGTTAGCAGGGGATAAAAACTTACGCATCACAAAAAATTAGCTTGTGGGGCAATACCATCCATGCTCGCGAAATGAAAGAACTTTAGTGCCTGCGACCAAAAAGTGATCCAATAAACGCAAGTCTAAAGCGTTGCAAGCCACCTCAATATGCCTGGTCAGTTCGATGTCTGCTTCGCTTGCTCGCGGACTACCGCCAGGGTGGTTGTGAAACAGAATCAGTGCCTTAGCTTGTAAAGTCAGTGCATGACGCATGATCTCCCGTGGGTACACGGCCGCCCGATCTACCGTTCCTTCAAATAGCGTCTTT
>JAUZQP010000194.1 GCA_030950965.1 Mariprofundaceae bacterium | reverse complement strand
ATACCGTTATAGTTGATCTTTTTGATGCAATCACCCTGGCCTCAACATCTGGTGATACGGCAATCAATGTAGTGTCTGGCGTATTGGGGTTTCTGGGCGGAAGCAGCAGCGTGTCATCATCCACCTATGAGCTGACAGTTGATGAAGCTGAATTTGTAAAGGCATCAATAGATGCGCTTAAAAAGGCCAATGAAAAGCTGCTTGGTGTAATGTAAGGCAACGCGCAATAAATAATCTACCAAGCTCGCTTGTCTTTTTTCCCAGCATCGGCGTTGCAAAAAAGCTTACATAGCGCGCTATGCTTTACTTTTTGCGCCTTGATGCTGAATAAAAAACCTGCCCGATTTTGGTAGATTATTTATTGCGAGTTACCTAACCTCTCACTTCCCCCAGTAGAATCCTGCCTGAGAATAGGAATCGTAGCGAGGGAAGCCTGTCCAAATCCAGCGTTTCCGCAGTAGGCTCTTCTATTCTCGGACAGCCTCCTGATTTTTCCACCCCCTGTGTTGAAAGTGCTCGTAAACTGCGCACTTTCGCCTTGAGGGCGAAAAACAGAGGGGGGTGAATGATTACACTCAGCCTACTTATGCTGAATTAACCCCATCTCAAAGGCCTTGCTGACCGCCTCTGCACGGCAGGAGATATTGAGTTTTCGGTAAATAGATTTCATGTAATCATTGGCTGTATGTTTGCTGATGCCTAAAGTCTCTGCCGCTTGCTGTACGGTGTAACCTTGCGCTACCCACGTCAACACTTCCAACTCACGGGGCGACATGTTTGGCGCATCTTCTAAGGGGGCTTGCTGATGAAAGTACGCAAGCATGCGTTGTGCAACAGCGGGAGAAATAGGCGGGGTTCCCTGCATCATGCCACTCAACATCTTTTGTAATGCTTGCTTGCTCTGATCCTTCATCAGGTAGCCATCTGCTCCTGCGCGTAAAGCACCGAATAGACAACGATCATCATCAAACGATGTCACCACCACGCAGTAACACCCCTGCTTTTTTAATGGGGCGATCAATGTTGCGCCATTACCATCAGGCAGGCGTAAATCAATCAAAGCTAAGTCAGGGTGCTCCGCTAATTGTTTGTTCGCCTGTTGCAGGGTTGCCGCTGGGTAAAGTTTCGCCGCAGGGAATAGCGCAGTGCTAATATCAGCAAGCATCTGACGAATAACCGGTTCATCATCAACAATAAGAATATGACGCATGCTCAAAGTGTACGGCTATTCGCTGTCAAGACAAGGAATGGTGATCGTTAATTGTAACCATCCCTCATCCGTTATACACCATTGCAATTGTCCATCCAGCGTCTGAATGCGTTGTAGCATGTGCGTTAAACCACGCCCATGCTGCCAAGTTTCTGGGGCTATAATATTGCCGTCATGACGCAAACAAATTTCAAGTTGTTGATGCTGTTCGTTGATCTTCACATCAACCTGATGCGCTTGGGCATGGCGTACAGCATTATTGATCGCCTCTTGTATGATGCGCCCCAAGTTGAGCAAATCACCGCCTGACCACAACGGAGTATCTGCTTGATTCAACAGCGCATTGTGCCAGCGGCAACAGACGTTTTGCATCTCTAACTGTTGCGCCAGCATATTTTGCCAGCGTATGGTAGCACTCATCAGTGATTGTGGTCCGTTGTCTAAAGCAGCAAGTATTTCGCGCATCTCCTGCCATGCCGATTGTGCCATGGTACGAATCTCGGGCTGTTCACTGGCATGCATCATAGAGAGGATTTTACCACCTAATGTATCATGAATATCTTGGCGAATACGTTCGCGTTCTTGCTCTACACCTTTTTCTTTGGCGTGTAAGGCTTCAATAGCATGGCTAAACAGATCACCGATGGATTGAGCGAGTATCTTGTCGCTATCGGTGAAAATTCGTTGCCCTTGAGCGGGGAAGCGTAGCTGCAGTAATTGTTGTATATCAGGGCTATGAATTGCCATCACCAAGGCATTATCACTCAAGCCCTCCACCTGTTTGGCAAATGGCTCTAAGCTACTTTCCAATGGCTCAAACACCTGTTGCATTAACGCATACCAGCCAGCAACAGCATCATCTACTGAACGGCTGGCAGCAATGGCATGCACTGCATCGGGAAGCACTGCATCCAAACTGGGGGTACTGCGCTGTAAAAGGCGTTGCCATACATAACGACGCAGTGGAAAATATAACCACCCTGTGATGGCAATGGCGATACTCAAACTGAATTCCGCTTGTAAGCCAAAAAGCCACATCGTCAACAAATCCAACGCAATCACCACCACGCCACTCATGAGCCACAACCAAGTGGTAAACCACCAGCGACCGAGGTTGAACAAGCGGTAGCGCACAATGCCAACGGCTAAACCAAGGTAAATCAACAAAAATGCTGCAAAAGCCATAGCTTGGGAGATAACAAGGGGAAACCCGAGTAAAGGTGGAATAAAAATAAGCGCGAGAAAGATACCTATACCACCAAATGTAACCAAGAAAAACCATTGCATCGCCAAGCGAAGATCAGGACGAACACGATGCTTGCGCCATTGAAAAATCATGATGACGATAGCCACCAGGTAGCAAATTAAACCTGGCATCCGAGTGGTTTCATCAATGCTGGGCAACCATTGCAACAGCAGCATGAACCAACAAAGGGTCACGGTAAGCAGGGCATACATGGCAACAGGGGTGCTCTTGTATGGCTCGGGGTAATGCCATGTTAAGGCGACCAAAGCACCGCCAAATAGCAGTGCCCCCAGTTCATTGATGTCACTGAGCATACGAAACCATAGCGCAGGCATCGCCAGTTCGCGTGAACCATAAATCGCCGCTGCCCAAGCGGAAAGAGCCAAAGCTATTCCCATAATACAATAGTAACGTGCCGCTGCATTCTGTTTGCAAAAGACCCATGTGCCCACACCAGCCAGTACCCCCGTTAAGCCCACCAACAGTTGCAGCCAAAATGACGCTGGCAAGTCCTGCCAGCGTGCTTTTGTGGCCGTGAGTACAACCTCATGACCAAGGTTATCTTCTAACCACAAGGGTGTAGCATGCGCTGCCGCATCCAAAAGCATCTGGGATAATTGACCTTGGCTGGAAAAAAAGTGATTCATCTCGATCAGCCCATTGAGAATATCGGGTTCTTCGAGTATAGCTTTATGGGTCAAAAGCACGCGCTGTTGTGGGCTGGCAAGGGCAATAATCGTGTGTTGATTCATGCGTAATTGTCCATCAGATTCCGTCAAGCCCATGCCAAAACGCGGCATGAATAAGCTCAACCAGACAGCGGCAAGGCATAACAATAACGTGCTCATAACACTCAAGGTCAATGTATGAATGGGAGAATATTTCACGTGGCGGTACCTCATCAACGTTTTGAGTGGACTGCCCGAGAAGATGTGCGAAGTGGCTCTGTAAGCCGGGTTTTGTACGCTTGCGCGTGGTAATCATTCCTCTAGGCCGTTGGTTGCCCAACGGCTCAAGCAGCCTACCCGGAAACAGGCGCGGGCCGCGCCCCATGTTCCCCTATTTGGCCTTGCTGCGAATGGGGTTTACCCTGCCTCCGTCCGTTACCCGACGGAGCGGTGCGCTCTTACCGCACCCTTTCACCCTGACCAGCAGTAACCATTCACTCCCCCCACTGGTTTTCCCACCATCTACGTTGAAAGTGCTCATTTACCAAAGCGTAAACTGCGCGCTTTCGCCTTGATGGCGAAAAAACAGAGGGGTGTGAATGATTACAACTGGCGGTCTATTTTCTGTGGCACTTTCCTGGGATTTCTCCCACCAGACGTTATCTGGCATCCTGCCCTATGCAGCCCGGACTTTCCTCGGTGACTGTAGCAGTCAACGCGATCACCCAAGCCACTTCGCTGGCGCAGCATAAAAAAGAAGTAGGGAATAGCAAGTGGAAGGCGATTATTCAGCCCTGATGACACTTATAAGTAGGTGCACAAAAGTCTTTTAACATTTCTAGCTTGCCTATTCGCGCGATATTCTTCGTTATGAAAAACGTTACATATTAATAATATGCGCCGTTTTCATGCCTTGAATATCACGAAATATTCGGCGCAATAAATTGTTAAAAGACTTATGCACACCTACTTAATATAAGGAGCCACTTGCAAAAATCTGGGTGGATGAGTTGCAACCCCACTTCGCTCCTGATTTTTGCAAATGACTCTAAATGGTTATGATACCGCCATGGCTCAACTTTATAGTGATACAGTTCGTTTTATTCGTGTTGATCGTAGTGCTTCGGGCCAACGAATGGATGTTTTTTTGATGCGGATGTTCAAAGAAACAGAGCAGCGACGAATCATTCAGATGGTTCGGGCGGGTGAAATAGTGGTGAACAAGAGACGCACCCTACCACACTATCGTCTCAAGTCGGGGGATGTGATCCGCATGCCTGTAATACAGCGTGAAACAAAAACGCAGCCCAAGGTTAAGCGTGACGCGACACTTCAACTGCTGCTGCAAGCCATGATGTTTGAAGATTCACGTTTTTTGATTCTCAATAAACCCTCGGGCATTGCCGTGCATGGAGGGAGTGGTTTGAGTTATGGTGTCATTGAAGGTGTTCGAGCCCTGTATCCCACAGCACCCTTTCTGGAACTTGCCCACCGCCTTGATCGGGATACCTCTGGTTGCCTCGTCATCGCCAAACGACGCAGCGCACTGCGTGCCTTCCAACAGCAGCAAACAGCAGGGGACGTAGATAAGCGTTACCTCACCCTGTTAAAGGGGGTGTGGAAGGGCGGAGGGCGCAACATCAATGCGCCATTATTGAAATATGAAAAAGCATCGGGCGAACGTGTGGTGGAGGTCAGCTCGGAAGGGAAGCGTTCGCGCTCTTTTTTTTTACCCCTTACCCGTTTCAAAGACAGCACCCTTATCCAGGTAAAGTTGATGACAGGGCGAACACACCAAATCAGAGTTCACGCGGCACACAGTGGTCACCCGATAGCGGGAGATGATAAATATGGAGATCCAATCTTTAACCGTGACATCGCAGCCCTCGGCTTAAATAGGCTGTTTCTACACGCAGAATCGATCTGTTTCACTCTGCCTCACCTAGACAAGTCGTACGATATTCATGCCCCTATCTCGCCAGAATTGAATACATGCTTAACCAGTCTGGGGCAAGACTAAAAGTCCCTGCCAGCAAGTCATTCGTTGCAAACAAAGCTTCTACGCAATCATCCCGACGATTTTTGCCAGTGGCTCAAGAGACTATTTATTGTTCAGCCCTAGCACATCTTGCATATCGTACCAGCCATGGGTTTGCTCTGTCAGCCAATGGGCTGCACGCACCGCACCCTTGGCGAATACGATGCGGTCACTGGCTGCATGATGAATTTCGATACGCTCTTCATCACTGATGAACATGGCCTGATGTTCGCCAACAATATTACCGCCACGCACGACTGAAAAGCCGATAGAGCCTTCTTGGCGTGCGCCTGTGATCCCTTCTCGGCTGTACACCGCGACATCATCTAGCGCAACACCGCGCCCTGCCGCAAGTGCATGCCCCATCGCTAAGGCTGTGCCGCTGGGGGCATCGACTTTGTGACGGTGATGTGCCTCGAAAATCTCCGCATCGTAGCCTTCAGCTTGTAACACTTGAGCCGCTTGCTGGATGAGATTCAAGGCAAGGTTGACACCCACCGAGTAGTTAGCAGCCATGACCACAGGCGTGTCAGCCAACACGGTGCGCAATTGGCTCAGTTGTTCAGCGGAAAATCCTGTTGTGCCAATCACCATCGGAATACCATGCTCCGCTGCAAAAGCAGCATGGCTTAACGTGGCAGCTGGCGCAGTAAAGTCGATGATTACATCTACATCAGCATGCATGTGTTCACTGAGCAATACGCCGTTACTGGCAACACCTGCTAAAAATGCCGCATCTTTGCCGATATTGGCACTGTCAGCGCGTTCTGTCGCTGCTGCCAGTGTTGCAACTTCATCGGCAGCCACTGCACGCAGCAACATCGTCCCCATGCGTCCGCTAGCACCTGTAATCATGACTTTCATAACCAGCTCCTTACTTCTCTTTACCGGCTAACTCATCCCAAAAGCTTTTGACTTTGTCCAAAAATGACGAGCATTGCGGATAGACTTCATCACCTGTCTCTTCAGCGAACTGATGCAAGAGCTCTTTTTGACGCGCACTTAAATCAGACGGTACAGCGATTTGCACTTTGACGTAGAGATCGCCTTTTAGCCCGTTATTGCGAATATCAACCACGCCCTGTCCACGCACACGGAACACACGGCCGCCCTCTGTGCCAGCAGGGATGCGAATCTTCACACTACCACTTTCGGTCAAGGTGGGTGCTTTCACCTCTGCGCCTAAAGCAGCTTGTGGGAAGGTGATCGGCATGATGCAATGAATGTCTGCACCATCGCGTTCAAAAATAGGGTGTTCACGCAGTGAAACTACGATGTACAGATCACCAGTCGGGCCGCCCTGCGCGCCTATTTCGCCTTCACCAGTCACGCGCACTTGCGCACCGTGGTAAATACCAGCGGGAAGTTTTACTTTTAGATGTTTATTGACGCGCTTCGCACCACTACCCGCACAGGCAGGGCAAGGTGTTTCGATGCGCGTTCCCGCACCTTGGCAATCGGGGCAGGTACGGCGTACAGCAAAAAATCCCTGTGAAATTTGCACTTGACCATGACCACCACAGGTACGACAAGGCACAGGGTTGCTGCCAGCCTTCGCACCAGAGCCTCGGCAACTACCGCATGATTCATGCTTGGGAATATCCAGCTCAACTTCGCGACCAGCAGCAGCTTCTTCCAGTGAAATGGTCAGGTCATAGCGCAGGTCGGAGCCACGGTTGCTTTGTCGCCGTCCACCACCACCAAATGCTTCGCCGAACAGATCGCCAAAGACATCGCCAAAATCACGAAATGCATGAGAATCCTGAAAGCCCCCACGGCCCCACATGTCCTGCATTTGGTCATCGACACCCGCATGGCCGTATTGGTCGTAGCGCCCCCGTTTGTCGCTATCAGATAGCACTTCATAAGCTTCGGTTATTTCACGAAACTTCTCGGCTGCCGCAGTATTATCCGGGTTTTTATCCGGGTGGTATTGCATGGCAAGCTTGCGGTAGGAGCGCTTGATCATTTTTTCATCAGCGCTCTTTTCAACACCTAAGACCTCATAATAATCACGTTTTGACACCCAGGAACTCCCTATTTTTTTTAGTACATAAGCACTTATTTGGTTTGATACAACGGCAAAAGCAGGGGTATGAAACCCCTGCTTTATTCAACACCTACTTATCGGATGTAGCTGTTACTTCTTGTTGTTGTCATCAACAACTTCAGCATCCACTATATCATCTTTCGGTGCTTTCTTAGACTCACTTGACGCACCAGCTTCGACGCCAGTTCCAGCACTAGCAGCTTCGCCAGCGGCAGCTTCTTCCTGCATCTTCTGGTAAATCACTTCACCCAGTTTCTGCGAACGTTCAGCCAGCGTGGTTTCAGCGGTTGCAATGATTTCGTTATCGCTACCTTCGAGTGCTGTCTTGAGTTCAGCTAAAGCATCTTCGATGCCTTTGCGTGTTTCTTCATCGACTGCATCACCGTGTTCTTTCAAAGACTTCTCGGTGCTGTAGACCAATTGGTCGGCACGGTTGCGCGTTTCAACGTTCTCTTTGTGCGCTTTGTCTTCATCTGCATGGGCTTCTGCATCTTTCTTCATGCGTTCCACCTCTTCTTCGCTCAAGCCAGAACCAGACTCAATGCGAATGGATGTTTCCTTGCCCGTGCCTTTATCTTTGGCGTGAACATGAATAATACCATTGGCATCAATATCAAAGGCCACTTCAATCTGTGGTGTGCCGCGTGATGCAGGCGCAATACCTTCGAGGTTGAACAAGCCCATCTGTTTGTTGGCAGCAAAAATCTCACGCTCGCCCTGTGCCACCTTGATGGTTACGGCTGTCTGGTTGTCTGCAGCTGTCGTGTAGGTCTGGCTTTTCTTGGTCGGAATGGTGGTGTTCTTCTCAATAATCTTGTTGAACAAGCCGCCTTCTACTTCGATACCCAAAGACAAGGGGGTAACGTCCAACAACAGAATATCGTTGACTTCACCAGTCAAGACTGCGCCTTGAATCGCTGCGCCAATCGCTACTACTTCGTCAGGGTTCACACCTTTATGGGGTTCACGACCGAAGAACTCTTGTACTTTCTGCTGTACCAATGGCATGCGGGTTTGACCACCGACCAATACCACTTCGTCAATTTCAGAAGCTTTTACGCCAGCATCTTTCATCGCCTGACGGCAAGGAGCTAACGAACCTTCAACCAAATCACCCACCAAGGATTCAAACTTAGCGCGGCTAATTTTGTTCAGCAGATGTTTAGGGCCAGAAGCATCAGCCGTGATAAATGGCAGGTTCACTTCTGTTTGCTGTGCAGATGACAGTTCAATTTTCGCTTTTTCAGAGGCTTCTTTCAAACGTTGCAGTGCAAGCTTGTCCGCCATCAAATCTACGCCGTGCTCTTTTTTGAACGCTTCAGCCAAGTATTTAATCAACACTTGATCGAAGTCTTCGCCACCAAGGAAGGTGTCGCCATTGGTCGCTTTCACTTCAAACACGCCATCGCCAATTTCCAAGATAGAAATATCGAACGTACCACCACCCAGGTCATACACAGCAATCACATGGTTTTCTTCTGTTTTATCAAGACCATACGCCAAAGCAGCAGCAGTAGGCTCGTTGACAATACGCAACACATTCAAACCAGCAATCGCGCCAGCATCTTTGGTTGCTTGACGTTGGGAGTCGTTAAAGTAAGCAGGAACGGTAATCACTGCATCAGTCACGGTTTCGCCAAGGTAATCTTCAGCGGTTTTCTTCATCTTCTGCAAGGTGATCGCACTGATTTCTTGTGGGCTGGTTTTTTTGCCATCTACATCTAACCATGCATCGCCATTGTCCGCAGGAACGATGGGGTAAGATACCAAGCCACGGTGATGTTCTGTCTCTTTTGAACTGTATTTACGACCGATTAGACGTTTAACGGCAAAAAAGGTCTTGTCAGGGTTGGTCACCATCTGACGTTTGGCAGGGCTACCGACTAAGCGTTCATCTGCGGTATAAGCAACCACAGAAGGGGTGGTGTTATCACCTTCGCTGTTCGCAATTACCTTATGCGTGCCGCCTTCCATAATCGCAACACATGAATTGGTGGTTCCTAAATCAATGCCAATGACTTTTGCCATCTCTATCTCCTTAACGGTTGGCGCATGTCACGCCACGATCTAAAACTATTCCCGCTCTTTATGGGGCTATGCTTGAGATGTTTCAAGGGGTGGCTGGTTGCAATGATACTGGTGTCAACAATACGGTTTGGTCTTCGCCATGATGTTGCCCCTGTAAATTGATCCAAACGCGACCATCGGAATGGCTTTCCACGCCTGTAATTTCACCCCCTGTATCACTCACCACACGCTGGAAGTCACGACCGTCCCAAAACCATAACTCAGACAATCTACTATCATCGGTAATCCACAACCCTTGACGATGGTCATCCCACTCTAAATTGTCAGGATGTTGAATGTCGGGGGAGTGAAGGAAAGGGGCAACGGTAGGGCGTGGGCCTGTATCGTCTAACAGATGAATGATCCCAGTGTCGGTTTCGGCAAACAATATACGT
>JAUZQP010000193.1 GCA_030950965.1 Mariprofundaceae bacterium | reverse complement strand
AGATAGACGAGCTCACCGTCAATGGCATCAAAGTCCACACCTTGAGGATGGCGTGCCAAAGCAATAATAGGAGCCGCAAGATCCGACAAGCGGCTATGGGGAATAGCTACCCCATAGCCAATACCTGTCGTGCCAAGCTGTTCTCTCGCCATGATCGATTCAAGCACTTGATCGGGATCAAGCGCGTGAAGAAGCTCGGCTAGTTCCGTGATTACGCCTCGTTTACTGCCCGCTGTAGAGCAAACAATGATTCGCTCTGGCGGAATTAAAGAGGTGCTCACATGCAGACCTTAAGCCTTGGGTTCAATCCAACTAACGCCACCGTCAGGGCGACGATAAAGGACGTTGAGGGTATCTGTTTCTACATTGGTAAAAAAGATAATATCGCGATTTTCTTCTAAATCCATTTGCATCACAGCGTCCGTTACCGACATAGGCGAAGCCTGAATGATACGATGGTCATCAAACGATGGCTGGAAGTCATCTGTCAATTCATCATCGTCATCATTCTGATCGAGAATGCGATGAGCCACTTCAATCTGACGACCCGCTTTATGATTCTTTTCAGAACGGGTGCGGATTTTAGAACGGTAGCGTTTCAACTGACGATTCAGCTTACCTACCACACCATCAATAGAGGCGTACATATCTTCAGTTTCTTTGCTGGCATGGATATTAGTTCCACTTACCTGCATGCTAATTTCACAGCGTTGACGGTATTTTTCAACCGACATAACCACATGAATATCCACAACGTGATCAAATGAATGTTTCAGGTGTTGCAGCTTGTCTTCTACATACTGTTTTAATGCATCAGTCAGCTCAACATGATGACCGGTAATCGATACCCGCATAGAGCATACCTCCAGATAAATCAACCGCTTTTATTTAAAAGTCCTCACATCACTTGTGATGATATAAGGAGAGCCCAAGGGTAGCCACGCGGTAGCGGTCGCACCGCGTGGCAGAGTATGCTCCCCAAGACAAAATAGCAAAATAATAAAGCTAACGAAAAAAACGTCGCCCCTTTAGTCTGAATCAGTGGGAGTCAGATCCTGCAATAAGGTCGTCAACTCACCACTTTCATTCAATTCACTGATAATATCACAACCACCAATAAATTCACCTTTAATGAACAATTGAGGGATCGTAGGCCAATCAGCGTAATGTTTAATTCCTTCACGAATATGATCATCCAGCAATACGTTCACTGCTGCGTATGGTACGCCAACAGTATTTAGAATGGCAGATACACGCTGTGAAAAGCCACATTGCGGAAATTCAGGCGTACCCTTCATAAACAGTACTACATCATGTTCTTTTACCACTTGATCAATCTGCTTGAGTACTTCTTGCATGATAACTCCGCATAATAACACCCAAACTATACAGTTTGGGTGTTATTGAATTTGGTGGGCCCACCAGGACTCGAACCTGGAACCAACCGGTTATGAGCCGGTAGCGCTAACCAATTGCGCCATGGGCCCTGTTAAGCGGCGGCAGGTTAATCATTTTCAACCAATTGGCAACCATGGATTCACCGCTCGCCCATTTACAAACAAAGTTCGGGGGATGAACCTGAATGATTCATAAACCGTCATGATGATTGCGTAGAACCTTTGTTTGCAACGGATAAAAGGACAAGTAAGGTAACTGGCAATAAATAATCTACCAAAATCGCGCAGGATTTTTGTTCAGCATCAAGGCGCAAAAAGCAAAGCATAGCTCGCTATGTAAGCTTTTTTTTGCAACGTCGATGCTGGGCAAAAAGACAAGCTAGTTTGGTAGATTATTTGTTGCGAGTTACCTAAGGGTCTGCTAGGAGACTGTCTGACAATAGAAGAACCTACTGCGAAATCCCCATTTCAGCCATGATTCCCGTCTATTTTCGTTAAATAGCCCTGTTATTCGCCTCAAACAGCCGAAAATCATGACTCAAAATGGGAATCCCTCGCGACGATCTCTATTCTCGGACAGCCTCCTAGCGAATAGCAACGATTTTTGCTACGCACGCTTGCTGTTGATGATCTTGCCGCCAGATCCAGCGGTAGGTGAGAACCACTCCCAGCAATGCGGCAAGCGCAGCATACAGATCAATATGGGCAAGGTTCAACACGCTGGAAAACTGCCATGCAGAGAACCCCGCCAATAAAAAGGCAATCATCGGCAAGCCGTATAAACGAAAGCTCGCTTGTAGGATGAGGTGGTCAGCGACTTCAATATCCACGCAATCACCTACTTGTGCTTGCAGTCTGTTATCTACCCGCATGGTTACAGGTCGCGATTGCCACGAGCCTAAGGTGCTGCACGAAGTTTTACCCGCACAACTACTGCAAGAAGACTGACGCTCACCACTGACGATAGCATCCTCAGCAATCAGCTCAGTCACGTAGACTTGCTGTCTCATAAGTCTTTGGTGGTGAGCAATTGCCCACGTAGCGCAGCCGTTTCTGGGCTTAAAAGCTTCAAATAGGCTGGTACGACGGTTTCAGGCAACGGAATAGTTGAGGGTAATAATCCTTTGAAGGCACGGTCAAACAAAGGGGTACGAATCTTCCCTGGATTTAAGCAGTTGAAGCGATACGGTTTATCAGGATGTTCCCCCTGCCACATCGCCGCCGCATACGGCAGTGCACGTTTAGCAAGCCCATAGCCATGCCAATTATTTTGATCTTCGCTGGACATATCACAAGCCGTGAAAATCACTGATGCTGCTTCAGCACGTTTAATCAACGGCAGCAGACTGCGTGTTAATAAATTCGGTACGCTCAGGTGTATATCCAGCATGGTGCGGAAGTCTTCACTTTCGACGTACTGCATCGGCGTGCAACGCTTGAACTGCGAGGCGCAATGCACCAGACCATCCAAATGCGGTACTTGATCCTTCAGGGCGAGAAACAGCGCGTCGTATTGATCAAATTGTAACAGATCAAAGGGTACACCGAGTACGCGACCACCCTTGGCTTCGATAGCATCGCAACACACCGCCAGAGCCTTATCATCTTGATCTAAAGCCAGCACGCTCACGCCACGTTCAGCCAGTGCGTAGATGAGTGCTTCACCCATACCCGATGCCGCCCCCGTCACTAAGACGATGCGACCAGAAAACCAATCACTCATGCAGGAGTCACTTGAACCAAGCATTCATCAGGATTGACATTATCACCCTCTTTAACGAACAAAGTAGTCACAACGCCAGAAACAGGGGCATGAACAGGGTTTTCCATCTTCATCGCCTCGACAACAAGCACCGTATCACCAGCCGTTACTTGCTGACCTTCGATTACATTCACTGCAACAATACGCCCCGGCATGGGGCTGGTTACATCGCTGTCCTGTCGTGCTTTAGGACGTTTCGAACCACGCGATGCTTTGACGGTATCAATACTGCCATCTCGTGTAGGTACCACCTCCGTCAGTGTTTCGACATACACCTCTTCCAGTACATTATCGACCTTCACATAAAAAGGACGTAATTCTTCGGAATGATGACCTGAGCCTTCAATTTTAATGTGGTATTCTTCACCATGAATCGTGATGTTGAACTCAGTCGGAGCCAATGCTGGTGCATTAGATGCAGGGGCAGCCACATCAGGCACTACTTCTTCCAGTGATTCAGGGTTCAAACGGTTGTTGTCGCGTTCGTCAAAGTATTCCAACGCAATGGCAGGGAACATGGCATAAGACAATACGTCTTCCATCGACTTGGCACGGTCACCCACTTCACGGGTTAAGGCATCCATTTCTGGTGGCAACAAGTCGGCAGGACGAATATCCACTACTTCGCCATCTTCACCCAGTGCCTTGCAACGCACATCTTCATTCACCACACCCAATGGCTTACCATACTTGCCTTGCAAATAGCCCTTGGTTTCATTGGTAAGAATTTTATATTTTTTACCTGCAATCACGTTCAATACCGCTTGTGTGCCAACAATCTGACTGGTCGGCGTAACCAACGGAGGGAAGCCAAAGTCTTCACGCACACGAGGGATTTCAGCCAGCACTTCATCCATGCGATCCAGTGCATTTTGGTCGCGCAACTGATTGGCAAGGTTGGAGATCATGCCACCAGGGATTTGGCTCACCAATACACGAGGATCAACCCCTGTAACATCGGACTCATAACGACTGTACTTCTTGCGCACATCACGGAAATAATCAGCGATTTCTTGCAGTAAATCAAGGTCTAAACCTGTATCTAATGGCGTATCTGCCATCGCTGCCACCATTGATTCTGTCGCAGGATGAGACGTGCCACCAGACAAAGGAGAAATCGCCGTATCAATAATATCACAGCCAGCCTGCGCAGCTTCCCACTGAACCATTTCAGCCACGCCAGCCGTCGCATGGCAATGTAAATGCAGTGGCAAATCAATCGCCTCTTTCAAGCGCGTTACCAATTCACGAGCCACGGTAGGGGTCAATAAACCAGCCATGTCTTTAATCGCCACAGTGTCACAACCCATATCTTCAAACTGTTTACCAAGATCAACAAAATATTCCAAGGTATGAACGGGACTGACGGTATAACAGATCGCACCTTCGGCATGTTTTTCATTGGCTTTTACTTGCTGAATCGCCACGCGCACATTGCGCAAATCGTTCATAGCATCAAAAACACGGAATACATCTACGCCATTGGCAGCAGACATATCAACAAACTTCTGTACCACATCATCGGCATAATGACGGTAACCCAATAGGTTTTGCCCGCGCAACAACATTTGCAGCGGCGTATGAGGCATGGCTTGTTTTAAGGTGCGTAAACGTACCCATGGACCTTCTTTGAGGTAGCGCAAACAGGTATCAAAAGTAGCGCCGCCCCATGCTTCAATGGACCAAAATCCCACCTGATCCAATTTTTCGCAAATCGGCAGCATATCATCCAACCGCATGCGCGTTGCTAATAACGACTGATGGCCGTCACGCAACGCCAATTCAGTAATGGCTAATTTTCGCTGATTCGTCATATTCATCATCCTTGTCTAGTGCTATTGGTAAG
>JAUZQP010000192.1 GCA_030950965.1 Mariprofundaceae bacterium | reverse complement strand
TTTGCTCAGGAGAAATACCCAAATAAGGCAATGCGGCTTCTGCAATATGACGGAATACTGGTGCGGCAACCAAGCCACCATAGTACACGCCTCGTGGTTCATCAATCACCACCACAATGGTTAAAGCAGGGTTGTGCGCAGGTACAAAACCGGCAAACACCGAGGTGTAATGGTGTGCTGAATATTGACCGCGTTCGTCGGCTCGTTGCGCTGTCCCTGTTTTACCTGCGACTTGGTAGCCCTTCGGTACGGCACGATGCCCCGTACCTTCACGACTGGTGGCTGCCAACATCATATCTTCAATAATAGCGCTCGTTTCTGAGGAAATTACCCGCACGGCACTCTCTTTTTCTTTACCTGCAATGATCGAGGGGTTCATCCGCTCGCCATGATTGGCTAAGGTGGAGAATGCTGTTGCCAACTGCATGGTGGTCACCGCAATACCTTGACCAAAAGCAATGTTCGCAGTTTCCACCTTACCCCAACGGCGCGAAGCGGCAAGAATACCAGCGGATTCACCTTCGATATTCAGCCCTGTGCGTTCACCAAAGCCAAAGCGAATCAGCTCTTCACGCAGGCGTTGCGGCCCTAGTGTCAAGGCGACCTTAGCTGCGCCAATATTACTGGAGTGCATCAACACACCTTTGAGTGTCTCCCAACCCATCTTATGGGTATCATGAATAAAGCGACCACCGATTTTGTAGCGACCATTCTCGCAAAACACCCGTGAATTAGCCTGCCACTCACCCGATTCCAATGCCGCCGCAACGGTAAAGGGTTTCATGACAGAGCCTGGTTCAAAAACATCCGTTAATGGACGATTACGCCATTGGTCAGGTTCAAAACGGCGAAAGTCATTGGGGTTAAAGCCCGGCCAACTTGCCATGGCTAATACTTCCCCCGTATCAGGACGCATCACCACCACCGAGCCACTGCGCGCCTGATGTTTTTGCACCCCATCGGCCAAGGCTGCATAAGCCATGCTTTGAATGCTGCTGTCCAAGGTGAGCTGTACGGGCTCGCCTTTTTTAGGCTTTTTCACCCACCTAGAGCCGGGCAAGGAGCGACCTTGAGCATCACGACGCAGCATGCGTACGCCATTCACCCCTGTGAGTGAACGGTCAAAACTATGCTCTACGCCCTCTAACCCATGGCCATCAATACCGACAAAGCCCAGCACATGACCTGTTCCTGGCCCTTGGGGATAAAAACGATGCCACTCGGTCTCCTCTCTCACACCCGGTACATCCAACGCTGCTACAGCAGCAGCAATAGCTGGCGTAGTTTGTCGCTGCAGCCATATAAAACCCTTATGTTGCTGCAAACGTTTTTGCAAGTCGGCAGGTACGATATGCAACGCCTCTGCCAATGCGCCGATTTGCTCCTGTGGAACTTTTTCTACCACTGCACCAATCGATGGTGTTTCTATACTTTGTGACAAGATACGCCCATGACGATCCAGAATCGCACCACGCGCTGCTTCAATGGTGTATTGATGAAAATGTTGCTGTTGTGCCCGTTGATTCAACGCGTCTGATTGCCACCAGTGCAAGTCTATAATGCGTAAGAATATAGCTGCAAAGCAGAGCCCTAAAAACAACGATAACAGCCGCGTCCGGGCGGTGAAATTAGGTCTATAACGATTGGCAGGGCGAGCAAAGCGTTTCATCATGGTCGCAAGCCTGAAGTGTGTAATAATTGCGTAGGCAAAGGGGCGCGCATGCCCAATTGCTCATGGGCAACTTGCCGCAAACGCTCAGGGCGAAGTAAACTTCCTGTTTCTATTTTCATCGCCTTAATTTCGTTGTTCAATACGATAATGGATTGTTGCGCACGGTGCATCTCCCGCGCTGTGCTATTACGCATAAACGACATCCAAACCTGCGCTACACCAAGCACAGCGCAGAGCAATAGTATCGTAATATTTAAGCGTGTCATGATGACGTTTCGGCCACGCGTACGGCAGCTCGCAACAAGGCAGAGCGACTGCGTGGATTGCGAGCGAGTTCTTCTTCATTGGCACGCACAGGCTTCTTTTGCAACCATTTCAGGGTTGCTTGGCGATGACATACGCAAATAGGAAATTGCGGCGGACAGGTGCAAGGGCGTACTTCGCTTTCAATCATATCCCGCACACGCCGATCTTCGCCCGAGTGGAAAGAGATAACTGACAAGTGCCCACCTGTTGCTAACATCCGTACAGCAGCTTGAATCCCATCATGCAATTGCCCATATTCATTATTCACCCAGATGCGTAAGGCTTGGAAGGTGCGCGTTGCAGGGTGACTGCCGCTATGGCGTGCTTTAGGCGGTACTGCATGAAAGCAAATGTTTTCTAGCTCTGCGGTGGTATGTAAACGGTCTTCTGCCAGTGCTTCGACGATGCGACGGGCAATACGCGAAGCAAATCGCTCATCGCCAAAATCGCGTAGCACTTGGGTAAGTTCTGGCACTTTAACACGCTTTAACTTGGTGCTTAAAGGAACATCATCATCGGGGTTCATGCGCATATCCAGCGGTCCATCATGAGAGAATGAGAAACCTCGCTGCGCTTGGTCTAACTGAGGTGATGACACGCCAAGGTCAAAGCCAATACCATCGGCTTGTTGCCAGCCGGCCTCTGTCATCGCCTCCTCTAAATTAGCAAAATCTGCGTGCACCATGCGAAAACGCGCATCTTCTTGCTCCAAGGCGCGACCGACAGCAATAGCTTCGGGGTCACGGTCGAGGGCAAGCAGGCGACCTTGCGGCGATAACTTCTGCAAGAGTAGGCGGCTATGCCCCCCGCGTCCAAACGTAGCATCGACGTAATGACCATCAGGATGGTGGCATAATAGCGCTAAAAAGGGTTCTGCGAGAACGGGGGTGTGGGGAGCGTTTGTCATTGTATTATAATCCCAAGGAGTCCAGCAAAACAGGGTCCAACACATCAGCATCGGCTAAGGCAATTTCTTGCTCCCATGCGACACTATCCCATATTTCAAAGGTATTGTTGGTTCCAGCAAAATGAATCATTTTATCCAATGCCGCTTGTTGACGAAGCGGTGCGGGAATGAGTACCCGTCCCTGTTTGTCGGGGGTGAATTCAACTGCTGCGCTGACCACACGGCGATGAATGCGACGCACGGCACGGTTGCTACTAGGCAGTTGCCGCAGTTTATCCAACCATGTTTGCCATTCCGTCATAGGGTAGGCGCGCAGACAGTTATCCAGCAAGTCGCGGGTAACAATGATACGCTCATCATCATACTGTGAACGTAACACATCACGGAAGCAGGCAGGGATATTAACCCGCCCCTTAGCATCCATAGTATTCGCGTGACCACCTAAAAACATTATTCAAGGAACCTCTTGATGATGAAGCTACGTGTCACCCACGTTTACCCACTAAGCCCCACAATCCTGCTATTCTCTTGGGTTCTGTCAAATTTAACAGCTAAACAGAATATTTATACACGACCATTTGAACATCATAAACGCATCGTGGGGAGCTGTGGGTTAATAATCCTTATGTCATGTAATACTTTAAGAATATATGCTAAGTCGCTGTTTTTAGGCTTGCGTTATATTTATGTTATCCTATTGGAAACAGGGAAGCAGTTGCTGCCTCTATAATCGCTACCAACACATGGATGCAAGATAATATCCCCGTGCAATGCCCTGAGCAGGGCTATGAGACAGGGGGAGGGGGACCAGTGGGGAGGAGTGAGTGGTTACAAATATTCACAAACACTATCTCAACGTGAATGAAGGCATGGAAGGTAGCATGCTTTTTTTATCTTGTTATAGTTGCCCCTTGTGTCCCCTAAGCAGCGCAAGCGATCATCTGTGATGGTTGCTTCTCGGCTTGACTCACACTGCGATAACTATTTATATACAGGAGTAGCAATACATGAGTGTTTTAGTTGGCAAACAGGCCCCTGACTTTACTGCCACAGCCGTTCTGGCTGATGGTTCTATTAACGAGAGTTTTTCTCTTTCCGATTACCAAGGTCAGTACGTTGTACTGTTCTTTTATCCACTAGATTTCACCTTTGTATGCCCTTCTGAGCTGATTGCTTTCGATCACCGCATCAAAGAATTTGAAGCACGCGGCGTACAAGTGATTGGTTGCTCCGTTGACTCTCAGTTTAGCCATGTCGCATGGCGCAACACTGCAGTCAACAACGGTGGCATCGGCCCTGTTGCATACCCGCTGGTTGCTGATCTGAGCAAAACTATTGCTGCTGATTACGATGTTCTCATCAACAACGAATCTATTGAAGATGAAGATGGTGATGCAGTTCACTTGTTGGGCGGATCTATCGCATTGCGCGGCTCTTTCCTGATCGACAAAGACCATGTTGTTCAGCATCAGGTGGTAAACAACCTGCCATTGGGTCGTAATGTAGATGAAATGTTGCGTATGATTGATGCCCTACAATTCACCGAAGAGCATGGCGAAGTATGCCCTGCTGGTTGGAACAAAGGCGAAAAAGGCATGGTTCCTAATGGCGAAGGCGTAGCAAGCTACTTAGCAAGCGAAGCTGATAAGCTGTAAG
>JAUZQP010000191.1 GCA_030950965.1 Mariprofundaceae bacterium | reverse complement strand
GATTCAGGATCTTCACCGTCCTTTACATGAGGAAGTGGGAATACATCGCGCTTGGTTGCCAACATAGTGCGCGCAGGCCATTCGCTGGCAGCTAGAAACTTCACATCGCGGTTGGCTGCTTCCGCGCTAAGCAACGCAATGGCGTGATCTACTTCGCCCATTAAATGGTGCTGTTCAATTTCTTGGTAACGACGATCGGTGATCATTGCTGTGGTCGTCACGATGAATAGCACCAACAACACTAAGCCACGCTGCCCGACTAAACCTTCCCAACCTATGCGTTGATTCAATGCAATGAGTGCTGGTGCGCCCAAATATAATAGCGTTACAGCAGCCATGAACAGCCAAGCAGCATTGATGTGTAGTGTGCCAAACAATAAACCCAGAACCAAAAACCATGCTAAGGTATCATGCTTTTTGCGCATGATGAAGACCAATACTGTAGCACACAATGCGGTCATCAGCATGATGCCTACGCCCATGCGCATATCAACGGATGCTGATAATAAATCGGGGCCCAGCACTATTTGCGACACAAAAGGTAAAAATGCACCATCCAATGGCGCAGCATCGGGCCAGCCCATGCGTAACAGCAATGGGATAGTGCTACCTATCAATAAAGCAATGGTAACGTTGCGGCGTTTTTTTACCGGTTGGTCAGTATCTCGCCACCACAAAAACAACAACACGCCCAAAGCTGCTAGAGCAAACGGGTGTATGCTGATGGCAAAACCCAATAAAACGGCTTGTAAAAACATTTGACCTGGGACATTAAACGGTGATTCGCGAATCACTTCATGCAACCAGCTCATGGCGACTAACGCCAACAACAGGTAGATGCCGCCACCAACAGCATCAGCTTGCATTATGCTAATGGGTAGTAATGGCAGCACACCGCAGGCAATCATGGTTGCTTCTGCACTGTGTCGGCGTTCACCCCAGCGGTACAACATCAAAATACTGGCAAAGAGTATTAACATGGAGAAGACTTTGGCTGCAATTAAGCTACCTGCCCAATGGAGGTCAAGTAAAACGAACAAGAAACCACGCATGTCTGGTACACCAAACAGCGCAATAGGGCTGGCTATTTGATGAATAATAGACCAGTTAATCAGTAAGGCTCGCGTTGCAGCTTCCTCCATGCCATACAAATCATATCGAAAGAGAGCCATATAAACCCATGCCAATACACACATGCCAAGCAGGCCTGCGTGTCGGGCAGAAAGGTGTTCACGAATGCGAGATACCATCAACTATTTCCTTTTAAATAACATAAGCGATACTGCTAATGAACAGCGAAGCGGCGGATGTTAGCGGCAAAGGGTGGCTTCAGCCACCGCTATGAAGGTGCTTGGTTTGCAAGGGATGCCCTGCTGAAGGTAGCGTACCAGTGGATACGCTCGACAGGTAGATTATATTTGCGCATAGTGGGATCTACCCCATAATACGCTCAATGGCATTCATTGGCAGGGAGGACTTGTGGCGAAAAAATCCAAGTACGACATTTGGTTAACTGACGGTGAGGATCTACTCTGTGCCGCCGAAGCCGCTGGCGGGAAAAAACCCAAAACATTGTTATTGACCAACAAGCGACTCGTTCTTATTGAAGAAACAAAAACCAAAGAGTGGTCGGATATTGATGATAAAATGTGGAAGCAGTTTAGCGCGATCAAGCTGGCTCAAGGCTTTTGGCATAGCACATTGACGGTGTCATTCTCAGGTCATTTTGAGAGTGAAGACTGGACGTTTGAAAAAGTTAAAAAAGATGCGGCAGCTCAGGCCTATCGCATGATGAAGAATAGAGAAGTAGCCTTGCGTGAGGCGGGTAAAGCCGCTGCCGCTGCTCCTCCTGCCGCAAAACCTGTCGCAGAGAAAAAAACACAAGATCCAGCAGTCGTTCCCGCACCAGTAGAAAAAGCCCCCGCCGCCGCTGACAAAGCGAGTGAACCAACTGCCGAAGCAGACTCCGCTACGCAAGATGAGGCTCCTAAAAAGCGCGGTATTATAGAAAAGCTTTTTCATAAAAAATAGAATAATTCAGAGTAGGAAGTGTAATTGTGAAACATTGGCGTCAAATGACTATGCTCTGTTGTGTTGTATTGCTAAGCCCTTGTTGGGCTTATGCTGATGATGCGGAGTCACTCAAATCAAGCGTGCAGCAGCAAGAGACAGAAGACCCTTGCGTGACCTATCAAAGTTTGGATGCACGCATGAATGATCTGTATCAGGCTATAAAAACCCAGTACGCTGACGATAAAAAAAAGATTCACCGCTTACGCAAAGTGCAAAAGAATTGGCTGAGGTTTCGTGATAGTCATCTCGCTTTGTTGTTCCCTGTGTCGGAGCAAATATCGGGTGAATATGGTAGCGTTACGCCGATGTGTCGTTGCTATGAACTTGCTGCTTTGACGCAAGTACGTAATGTGCAGTTAAGCGCACTGTTGAACCCAGAAGAAGGTGATGTGTGTGCAGTACATTAACGAGGTATTGTGTAATGTTTTATTGTTTATATTTAATTTTTAGTATTGATGGTTAATAAAGGATGGATAAATACATTATGTCATTAATTAAATTTAGTTACTCAGAATTCGAAGGGCAGGCTACACACTGGAGTTTCTCAAACGCAACTTTTTCTGATATTAACCTGATCGTTGGAAAGAATGCATCAGGAAAAAGTCGTTTATTAGCTGTTATAAATTCTTTTGCTCAATTACTTGCTGGAAAACGCGTAGTACCTTTTGAATCATGTGACTTTAATGTTCTTATTAATTTGAATGGGGAAATATTTTCATACGAATTAACATTTAGAGATTCCAAAATAAATAGTGAGATACTTAAAGTCGATAGTAAAGATAAGCTAACTCGAAAGAATGATGGTTCGGGAAAGATATTTTATGAAAATGAAGATAAATTTCTAAATTTCAAGATTCCGAATGATGCTTTAGCTACAGTAAATCGAAGAGATGAAATACAACATCCTTTTTTAATGGAATTAAATAAATGGGCTAATAGTGCCGTAGTGTATTTGTTTGGGTCTGATTTCGGACGTTCAGCAATATTAGGAATGCCAGAGGCAGAGGTCTTTTTAAACAAATCCAAGGCAGTAATTTTTGATGACCCTAGTAATTTAGTGAAAGTTTACTCTTCAGCATTGACTGAATACGGTGAAGATTTCGACAAGTCCATTATTTCTGATATGAATCAATTAGGTTATTCTTTATCAGGTGTCGGCTGTGAAAATCTACAGTTCAGTGTGAATTTTCCTATTGCTGCATTAGGGGTTTTTGTCGTAGAAAAAGACCTTGATTTCCATAATTTTCAAATTCATATGTCGCAAGGAATGTTTCGAGCTTTAGCTCTTATCATTCACCTGAATCTATGCTCTTTTTCACATAACAAGCAGGTCGTCATTATTGATGATATTGGAGAAGGGCTTGATTATACAAGGTCTGTTGCAATAATTGAGTTGCTCATTGCTAAAGCGGAAGAAAATCACTTTCAACTTATTATGACAACGAATGATCGTTTTGTGATGAATAAAGTACCATTAGAATACTGGTCTGTACCATTAGAATACTGGTCTGTACTTAAACGAAAAGGTGGTGAAGTTAGTCTGTATAACTCAAAAAATTCAAAAGAAAAGTTCGATGAGTTTAAGTATGTTGGTTTAAATAACTTTGACTTCTTTGCATCAAACTTCCTTGAGGTTAGTAATTAAAATGGCTAGGAAATTTGCTATTTTTGTCGAAGGTCTTACAGAACAAATATTTACAATCCGCCTGCTTAGCGAGTTGGCATCGAATCATCATATAGAGTTTAAGGTTCGTGAACAGTATAAAGGTCGGCTTGGCAACTCTAAATTTATATCTATAATGGAAAATGGTTCTCCCTTCGTACACGTTTTAATAGCGAACTGCTGTAATGATGAACAGGTTAAAACACAAATTAAAGACCAATACGATTCATTAACAGCCAATGGCTATAATTTAATTATTGGCTTGAGAGATGTATATCCACTTACTCATAGTGATATTAAGCAATTAACAAAACACCTTTTCACAGGAATGCCAAATGCAAGTGTTCCCGTACATTTTCATTTGGCTATTTTAGAGATAGAAGCTTGGTTTATTGAGGAACAATCGCATTTTTCTCGTATAGACAAAAATATCACTATCTCCCAGTTAGCTTCTCATGGAGTCACTCCTGAAGGTTTAGCCTCAGACTTATCTCATCCAGCAGAAATGCTTGATTTAATATATCAAAGTGTTGGAAAGCGATACAATAAAGAGAAAAATCAAATAGAACGAACAATTGATGCATTATCATATGAAGAGCTATATATAAATACACGATATAAAGCTCCTTCTCTTGATGGTTTTATCACAAGTTTAGAAGAGGGGCTTGGGCTTGTGTAATATAACGATTCAAATTGAGCCGCACGGCGTTTTTCCGTCGTTCATTTGTGATTGATGAAAAACTACGGAAAAATCCTGTAAACAGGCATTTTTATTAGACGAATATAATGTATTCAGCATCGCTAAGCCTTACGCTTCGGTTAGTATAGCGGCGATGTTTCGTGCTTTTGGCTGGTTCAAAGTACGAAGGAGTGATGACGGGGGTGTCCATTGAAGTGTTTCGATTGCCAGTTTGAGAATCCTGATGGTATGAAGTTTTGTGGTAAATGCGGTGTCGCTTTACCACCCGAATCAACGTGTGCTGACTGCGGTACAGAAAACCCAGAAGGTTTTAAGTTCTGCGGTAAATGCGGTCATTCCTTAGCGGGTGAAAAACCTTCGGCTTCTGAACCTGCCATCGAAGCAACGGTGGTTGAAAAAGAGTTCACGCAGTCGCGCCGCATGTATGCAGAACGTCGGCGAATGACTGTCTTGTATTGCGGTATAGCAGACTCTAGCTCACTATCCGAAGATCTTGATCCCGAAGATATGCGCGAAATCATCACCCAATACCAACACATGGTTTCTGCCGCTATTGAAGGCATGGGCGGGCATATCGCCAAATTCATGGGCGATGGTGTGTTAGCCTACTTTGGCTACCCTGTTGCGCACGAAGATGACCCAGAACGCGCCGTTAATGCCGGGCTTAATATCGTGAACGGTATGACTTCATTAAACCGAACCCTGCAAGATAATCACAACCAACGTATTGATGTGCGTGTTTGCATGCATACGGGTGAAGTGGTGGTTGGTGATGGCGAAGAGTTCACGATTGTCGGGAAAACCCCTAATATTGCTGCACATTTAGAAACTGCTACCCCCGATAACTGTGTGGTGGTGAGCGCTGCTACATATACCTTAGCAAAACAAGGTTTTAGCTTTGAAGATATTGGTGAACACCAAATTAAAGGCGTGTCTGAACCTATACATGTATACAAAGTGCTGAAGGAATCCGATTCTTTTGACTGGTCGGATGATGAGGCAATGTCGGATCGTCAGGGTCGCTTTATTGGTCGTGAAACAGAAGTCAGTTTGATTCAAAACCTATGGGGACGAGTCAATAATGGTACAGGGCAGGCATTGCTGATTGCTGCCGATGTTGGCATGGGTAAAACCCGTTTGGCACAAGAGTTTTGGCAACAAGCCAAACAGCCAGGGGTGAACGTCGTTTATTTGCAGTCATCAGAATTTGCCAGTAACGCGATGATTTACCCTTTCACGCGCTGGTTTCGCCGTTGGTTAAAATACCGTGATAGCGACACCAGTGATAGTGTTTTACGCAAAATAGAAAACTTTTTTGGTGGCGTAGAAACACTCCCTGCTGACATTAATTTATTGCTCAACTCACTGTTGGGCAAAGATGTTAAATTACCAGATTCCATTACGCCAGCGGCATTCTGGGGAATGACGGTAACGTTTTTGACGCAGTTGATGCAGCAGTTTTGCAAAGATGACCAAAAACTCATTATTATCGTTGAAGATTTACAGTGGATGGACTCTTCCAGCAGTGAATTTTTATCGTCATTGATTAAAGATCTTGAAGCTCATTCCATTTTCATCCTCGCGACCAGCCGCCCATCGAATGACTTGCCGTGGAATAATATGCCGCAGGTGCAAAAGATTACGGTCAACCGCCTGTTGGCTGATGATTGCAGTGAGATGGTCGAAGCACTGTCAGAAGAGAGCAACCTGACAGCCAGTACCAAGGACGAAATCGTCCGTAAATCTGATGGTGTGCCGTTATTTATTGAAGAGATGACGCGCTTGGCTGTAGAGCAAGATAAAAAGGGTGGCGAGATTTCCATCCCTGATCATTTGCGTGGTGTGTTAACAGCACGTATGGATCGCAATCCTCGCGCTAAATTGGTGTTACAAACAGCTTCGGTGATTGGTAAGGAGTTCTGGTTCCCTTTATTACAAGCGGTGCTGGATAATATCGAAGAAACCGAATTAACAAACCTACTGCTGGAATTAGGACGCAGTGGGATTCTAGTGCAAAAAGGTAAGGGACGTGATGCACGTTATGCATTCCGTCATGCCTTAATGCAAAGTGTTGCCTATGACGCGGTGTTGCGCAGTCAGAAAAAAGAACTGCACCAAAAAATTGCTGCCATTATGATTAAGCAGTTCCCCACCGTGCGCGCCAGTCACCCCGATCAAGTCGCTTGGCATTTTTGGAAGGGGGAATGCTCTGAGAAGGCCGTACCACTCTATTTTGAAGCGGGCATGAAGTCGATGAGCCGTTCTGCTCATGGTGAAGCTATCAATCAGTTGCAAACGGGTATTGAGTGCCTGCAAGTGTTCCCCGATGGACCGAAGAAATATGGTTATGAAATCACCTTTTTAAGCCTGATTGGTAACGCGCTGATGGCAACCAAAGGTTTTTCTGCCAAAGAGGTGATCGAAGTATTCGCCAAGGCGCAGAAAAAATTAGCCGAATGCCCTAACGCCCCTGGTGCGCATCGCGTGCTGTACGGCTTTTGGGTATTTGAATTGACCCGTGGAAATCTTGAGCGCGCAGGTCAGATTGCCACGGGTATTGTATCGCGTTGCAACCCAGAGAAAATGCCTGACATCGCCAGTGTTGCCAATCGTTGCCTTGCTATTGTTGAATACCATTCAGGCAATGTGACAGAGGCAGTAAAGCATTTAGATACATCTTTAACTTTGCTAAAAAACATCAAGAAGCCTGAAGGGTTGAAGTTTGTGTATGGGCAAGACCCTGAGTGTGCCACCCATGCTTATATGGCATTGGCACGTTTATGTACGGGTGAGGTCGATGCGGCGATCAATCATTTGCACTTGGCAGAACATCGAGCTGAACACATGCAGCATGCTCCCACGCGTTGTTATGTGGAGGTGAACAGCCTCGTGTTCCGCCAATTAACGATGGATTTTGATCGTTTCAGCGAACGCTCAGCCGAAGTATTGAAGCGCTCACAAGACAATGGCTTGCGTTTGTGGGGCATGTGGGCATTGGCGATGGATGGTTGGTTTGAGTGTAAAATGCGCGGTGCCAAGGCGGGTATTGAAAAGTTAATGACAGGTATTGGTTTTTGTCAGGCTACAGGTACACGTTTGTACTTGGGGTATCTGCTCAACCTGCTGGCTGATGCGCAGTTGTTTGCTAACGCAGATGATATGGCGATTGATACGATTACCAAGGCAGAGGTGTTGGCGGCTGAGACAGGTGATTATTTTGCCTACAGTCAAACGTTGGCACTGAAAGCACGCTGGGCCTCCATTCATGGAGACTTTGACGAAACATTCAAGCTGTGGCGCGAAGCAATGAATTACGCCAAGAATCAAAACAATGCCGTATTCCAAGTCAATGTTGCCTTCCGTTTTGCCCAATGGTTGTACGAAGAAGAGCGCTTTGAAGAGGTGCGGGAGTTGTTGGCTGATTTGTTGGATTATAATCCAACGTGTACCCAGTTGCCTATTTGGCAAAATATTACTCGTATTGCTGACAGTGTCGCGGCTTCACGCTTCGATTGAGTCAGCTACCTTGTGTATTATTGTTGGGCTGCGGCTACGTGGGGCAACAATTCCTATATAACGCAAAAGACCAGGGCTGGCGGCTGATTGCCACGTCCCGCGATGCTGCACGCGTCGAACATTGGCACAGTCAAGGGTACGAAGCCATGCAGATGGAAGAGCCACCTGCTATACTGAACGATTCGCGACTGTCTGATGTTACAGTGATCATTGACTCCATTCCCTTAGCGCGGCAGCCGATACATGCCACGCAAGGGGACTGGGCAGCCTCTTTATTATCACGCTGCCCACGTTTACAACATGTTATTTATTTATCCTCTACTTCAGTCTATGGCGATGCCAGTGGTGAATGGGTGGATGAGAGCTGGCATTGTCAACCCACCAGTATACGCGGCCAACACCGCCTATTGGCTGAGCAAGTATGGCAGCAGCTTTGTCATAATCATAAAATCGCATACAGTATTTTTCGCCTTGCTGGTATTTATGGACCGCAGCGTAATATCCATGCAAAGCTCAAAGCAGGGGGCTACCGTGCCGTGCGATGGCAGCCTGAGCATTACTCCAATCGCATTCACGTTGATGATGTTGTCCAAGCATTGTCCGCTGCAATCAGCACAGTAGCAACGGGGGTGTATAACATTAGTGACGATCTTCCTTTGCCTCATGCTGACTATGTTAGCCAGTTGGCCGATTGCTTGGGTGCGCCAGCACCGTGGATTATTTCACCCGAGGAGGGGGCAGTGCAATTGTCCCCTGCGATGTTATCATTTTTTAAAGACAATAAGCGATTGAATAATAAACGTTTTCATCAAGATTTATGCGCAGTGCTGCGATACCCTAACTTTCTTACTGCTATTGAATCTTTACAATAAACATAGTTAATGCCAATGCTTTTTCATCATGCTGTGTGCTGGGTGTATATTTGTACGGTGCAAAAATAATATAAATATTTATTATTCAGGCCACAGTAAGTAGGTGTGCATAAGTCTT
Organism: Mariprofundaceae bacterium; assembly: GCA_030950965.1. Classification (GTDB taxonomy): domain Bacteria; phylum Pseudomonadota; class Zetaproteobacteria; order Mariprofundales; family Mariprofundaceae; genus AB-137-C09. Next base: position 119 of record JAUZQP010000191.1, on the reverse strand, counting down.
TTAACAATTTATTGCGCCGAATATTTCGTGATATTCAAGGCATGAAAACGGCGCATATTGTTAATATATAACGTTTTTCATAACGAAGAATATCGCGCGAATAGGCAAGCTAGAAATGT